>NZ_CACVSS010000035.1:0-21541 GCF_902756765.1 uncultured Succinivibrio sp.
AGAAAAGATTTAAATTTTAAAAAAGCAGACTGTATGTTAAATACAGCCGTTTGATTTTAGTTACAATGTGACCAAAGTCCGTATCATTTGGTCACCGTAAAAAGAGAAAATGTTAATCTATTAGAGTTGCATAATTAAATGCTATAATGTGCAACTTGTATGGAATTTTTGTTTCTTTGTAGTACTCAGGTTTGTCAGATCTTCTACGGGAAACAGTAAATGACAATAACTTTATTTCCAGAATAGAACTTAAAGTTTTCTCTAAAGAAAGATAGCTTGACTTATTTTGGAACATAAAATGTTGTCGACTTTGTCTGCAGAGCTTTTGGCTTTACGGAAATAAAGGTTTTTAATATATCTACTTAAACTATAAGGAAAAATAAATGGGTATTATCTCTACAGCATATGCTGAGGAAGCAGCTCAGGCTCAGCAGGGCGATTTAAGCATGATTATTGTTCTGACAATCTGTATGATTGCAGTATATTTCCTGTTCATGCGTCCAAATAACAAGAAGCGTAAGGAACTACAGAAGTTGTTAGATAACCTGACTGTAGGTGATGAGGTATTAACTAACGGTGGTATCGCCGGCCGTATCGTAAAGCTTCCTGATAACCGCGAGTATGTTCTGCTTTCAATTTCAAGCGGCGAAGTTATGCAGATCAAGCGCAATTATGTTGTAGCTGTTCTACCAAAGGGAACTCTAGAAGCAGTTTCTGTAGAAAAGTCAAAATAATTTCTTTTATCTTTTCAAGCTGTAATGCGAAAGCCTTACAGCTTTTTGGTTTATAGGTATCTATAAGTGCAAAATAAATTTCCTTTATGGAAAAACATAATGGTATTTCTGATTATTGCCATTGGTTTTTTCTATGCTTTACCAAATTTCTACGGTGAAGATCCTGCCTTACAGATTTCCGGTACACATGGTGTTGAGTTAGATCAGAAAAAAATAGATTCAATCAAATCTGTTCTTGATTCAAAGGAAATCCCAGGAAATTATGAATTTGAAAACGGATCTTTGCTAGTTCGTTTCAACAACACTGATGAGCAGTTAACTGCACGTGAAATTTTAAGTGCACAGTTAGGTGAGAATTATATTGTTGCTCTGAACCTGGCTCCTGCAACTCCAGCCTGGATGAGATCTTTAGGTATGCATCCTCTGAAGCTGGGTCTTGATCTTCGTGGCGGTGTTCATTTCTTAATGGAAGTGGATATGGATGAAGCTATGAAGAAGATGAGAGCTCAGTTAACCAACGATTTCAGAACTGAACTTAGAAACAACAATCTTCGTTTATCAGGTATTAAGGCTGAAGGCGATTATGTTCTTGTTGAGTTCAAAGACGCTGATGTAAGAGATGAGGCTAAGAAGCTTTTAGAGTCCCGTCATAAGGATTTCAATATTCTGTCTCAGGATATCGGCGACAAGTTCTGCATTCGTGCAACCATGACAGCAGCTAAACTTTCTGAAGTTCGTACAAATGCTGTTGACCAGAACATCAATATTATTCGTAACCGTGTTAATGAGCTGGGTGTTGCTGAACCTTTAGTTCAGAGACAGGGAGCTGACCGTCTGGTTGTTGAACTTCCAGGTGTTCAGGATACCGCCCGTGCCAAGGAAATTCTTGGTGCAACTGCTACTTTGGAATTCAGAATGGTTGATTCCTCAGCAGATATTCAGGCTGCAGCCGCAGGTCATGTTCCTGCCGGTTCTGAGGTTATCAACGATGCTAACGGCTATCCTGTAATTGTTCAGAAACAGGTTATTCTAAGCGGTGACCATATCGTTGATGCAAGCTCAAGCGCTGATGAGAACGGCAGACCACAGGTTAACATCTCATTAGACTCAAGAGGCGGCAGCATTATGTCCAACTTTACCAAGGACAACATTGGCAAACCAATGGCTACCAACTTCATTGAGTTCGTGGTTCTTCCATCAGAGGATCCTGATGGTCCAAAACCTGGTGATGCAGACTACAAGCCTAAGTTCAAGAAAGTTGAGCGAATCATTAACGTTGCAACCATTCAGGCTCGTTTAGGTTCAAGCTTCAGAATCACTGGTCTGGATTCTCCAAAAGAAGCTCACAATCTGGCTCTGTTATTAAGAGCCGGTGCTCTGATTGCTCCTATTCAGATTGTTGAGGAAAGAACAATCGGACCTTCACTTGGTCAGCAGAATATTGAGAACGGTCTGAATGCAATGCTGTACGGTGTCGTATTCCTGATTGCCTTCATGGTTTTCTATTACAAGGGCTTCGGTTTGATCGCTGATCTTGCTCTGCTGTTCAACCTGGTTCTACTGGTTGGTGTTATGAGCCTGATTCCTGGCGCAACCATGACTCTGCCTGGTATTGCAGGTATCGTGCTGACGCTGGGTATGGCGGTTGATGCCAATGTTCTGATTTTCGAGCGTATCCGTGAAGAATTCAGAGCTGGTCGTCCAGTTCAGACTGCTATTCATGAAGGTTACGCAAGAGCATTCGTAACCATCGCGGACTCTAACATTACCACCTTCATTACCGCTCTGATTCTGTTCATGGTTGGTACCGGTGCTGTTAAGGGCTTCGCTCTAGTTTTAATGATTGGTCTGGCAAGCTCTATGTTTACAGCTGTAACCGCATGTCGTGCAGTTGTTAACATCATCTGGGGCGGACGCAATCTTAAGAACTTAAGTATATAGGAGAACTGTGGTGCGTACTTTTATTAAAGAGAATACAGTTATTCCTTTCATGAAAATCAAAGGAATAGTTGAAATCCTTTGTGTTTTACTGGTTGTCGGAAGTATTGTAAGCATGTGCGTCAAGGGCCTTAACTGGGGCCTGGACTTCACTGGCGGTATCGTGGTTGAGACAGAGTATACCGAGGGTGTTGACCTTAACAAGGTTAAAGAAGCATATGCCAAGGAAGGCATTAACGGAACAACCCAGCATTTCGGTTCTCAGCGCAATGTTGTTGTTAGAGTTGCTCCTAAGGACGGTATCGATCAGCAGACTGTTACCAACAAGGTTTTCGCAGCATCAAAGACTATTGATCCTGAAGTAAAGCTTGCCCGTAACGAATACGTTGGTCCTGCAGTTGGTGAGGAGCTGGTTGAAAGCGGAATTCTGGCAATCGTAGTTTCTCTGATTGCAATTCTGGCTTATATCGCCTTCCGTTTCGAGTGGCGTATGGCTACCGGTGCGGTTATTTCTCTGGCATATGATGTTATCGTGGTTATGGGAACTTTCTCTGTACTGCAGATTGAGTATGATCTGACTGTTCTTGCTGCGGTTTTAACTGTGGTAGGTTACTCTCTGAACGATAAGATCGTTGTGTTCGACCGTATCCGTGAGAATGCTGTCAAGCTGCCTCGCAATACCGAAATGCCAAGACTGTTCGATATTTCTCTGACTCAGACTCTGTCAAGAACCATCATTACTTCAGGTACAACTTTGATCACCGTTGTAAGTTTGATGATTTTTGGTGGTGAAATGATTTATGGCTTTTCTTTAGCACTGTTTGTTGGTATTGTATTTGGTACAATATCATCAATTTATGTTGCCTCTACCTGGGCTCTGATCCTCGGCATAAAGCGCGAGAACCTGATCCCTGTTAAAGTAGAGAAAAAAGAAACTGATGGTTATGAGACCATGGATTAAATCATTATCTGGTGCAGATGTTTAAGTTTATTAAGCCCCGTGCTCTCATTGAAGCAGTGGGGCTTCTTTCAATTCTAACTGTTTGTGGATGTTCATCATCATTAACCTCTTCTGATACAAATGTATTGGAAGAACCAATGAGCGTGCCATCTAAATACATCTTTTTCCCTCATCCTTCTCAGGAACAGCTGGCAAAAGAACAGAATGCTATAACCTCCCTAATGGTATCTCTGGATTCTCAGGCTAAATCTTCCAAGGAGAAAGCTGAACTTTTCTATAACCTTGGTGCGATATATGACGATCTGGGTATGGAGACTCTTGCCCGTTTCATGTACATGAATTCTGTTGTTCAGAATCCAAACTACTATAGACCTTATGAGGTGTTAGGCCCTTATTTCTATAGGGACGGAAAGGTAGGTGACGCGGTTGATTCACTTGATGCGGCACTTAACCTGAACAAAGAGAAAGATGATCCTTATATCTATCTTCACCGCGGTATTATCATGTACTACACCGGACACTATAAGTACGCCGTTGAGGATATGATGGAATTCTACAAGTCAGAACCGGATGATCCATACAAGATGCTCTGTCTGTACTTCGCTGCAGAGAAGTATTATGGAAAGGACTATGCAGACGGTCTGCTTAAATCCTACTATAACGATTCCTACACCTTAAAATCCAAGGCTCTTGATAACTGGGGCTTCAATTTCATCAAGCTCTTCTTAAACAAGACCTCTGAGGATGCGATTTTTGCTGATATTATCAAGATTAAGGATGACGAGGATCTTTTTCAGGAACATCTTTGCGAAGCCTATTACTATATAGGTCAGTTCAAGCAGCTTCAGGGAAAGGATAAACTGGCATATGACTATTTCAAATTATGTCAGGCTGCCAGAAAGTATGGTTTTCTTGAGCACAGACTTGCAATTTATGAAGCTCAGAAACTTGAGAAAAAATATAAACTCAAAAGAGCTGTATCAATCGATCAGCTTACTGACTAGTCATATTCTATCTGGAAACAATTATGTCTGAAAATGCAATAGACTTAACCCCGCAGGAAATTGATTCCATTAAGGCTCAGATGATTGCCTCAGATGATGCTTTTGTTATGAGCGAATTTTTCAAGGCGCTTTCTGATCCAACCAGACTGAATATGGTTCATGCTCTGCTGCTGCACAAGTGGCTTTGTGTCAGCGACATTGCCTCTCTGGTGGAACTGAGCAAATCAGCTGTCTCTCATCAGCTTGCATACATGAGAATAAACAAACTTGTCAGAGTTAAAAGAGAAGGCCGTAAGGTTTTCTACGCTTTAAACGATTCTCACGTAGAATCTGTTTTCGCTCTGGCTCTATCCCACATCAAAGAATAATTTTTCGTTATGTCAAATCCTGTATATTTTGATTATGCCGCAGCTACTCCAACAGACAAGCGTGTAGTTGAGGTTATGATTAACTGCATGTCGATTGACGGAGCTTTTGCCAATCCTCATGCCAAGGATCATGTCTATGGCTGGCAGGCTGCCGAAGCCGTTGAAAACGCCAGAGAACAGGTTGCCAATCTTATTGGCGCCTCACCTCTTGAAATTACGTTTACCTCTGGAGCAACCGAGAGCAATAACCTTGCTATCTTCGGTTTGGCACGCGGTCTTGCCAAAAAAGGCGATAAAAGACGTCATATAATCACCTCAAAGATTGAACACAAGGCTATACTTGAAGCCTGTCAGCTACTTGAGGATGAAGGCTACAGGGTAACCTATCTGTCTCCAGACAAGGCTGGTGTTATCGATGTTGATTCTGTTGAAAAGGCAATTACAGACGATACTTTTCTGGTATCGATTGCCCAGGCTAATTCAGTTCTCGGTTCTGTAAGCGATATCCATGCAATTGCCTCCATGTGTCACCGTCATCATGTTTATTTCCATTCAGATGTTGCTCAGTCTATCGGTTATCTGAAGATGGATTATGACAACTCCGACATCGATATGGTTTCTCTGACAGCAGAAAAAGTCTGCGGTCCAAAGGGCGTTGGTGCACTGTATGTTAAGCGCAACTCAAATGTTCCTCTGTTTGCTCAGATTTACGGCGGAGGTCAGGAAAAGGGACTTCGAGGCGGTACTGTACCGACTCATGAGGTTGCAGGTTTAGGCAAGGCCTTTGATATTTTAAGAACCGAAGGTCTGAAGGATAAGGCTCGTTTTGAAAAAATGAGAGCAAGACTTCTTGAGGGAATTAAGGATGTTCCTGGTCTTGTTATCAACGGTTCAAAGACCGGTGGTCTTCCTAATATACTTTCCTTGAGTTTTGACGGAATAGACGGACATATGTTGCTGCCTACTTTATCTGGTATTGCAGCATCCACTGGTTCTGCCTGTTCATCTACCTCTTTAGAGCCTTCATATATTCTCAAGGCAATCGGTCATTCAGATAATCTGGCACGTGCTTCGATAAGACTTTCCTTTGGCAGATATACAGAGGACAGTGAAATAGATACAGTAATTGAAGAGATTACAACCAAGATCCCTAAATTACGCGATGCCGGTTCAATGTGGAAGGTAAAACAGTAATGATTAAATTATTTCCTCACTATGCTTCTGAGATGAAGCTTGTTTCAGTTAACCTCAAAGAGGGTAAGGTTGAGGCTCCATTTGACGCTGAAACTAAGTTTGCTCCTTCAGCAAACGGCGGATATGATATCTTTGTTAATTTATCAGATTTCAAATGGTATCAGAATGCAGCAAGAACCCTTGCCTCATTAGGCTGCTATTCAATCAGATTATCTTCCGAGAAAAAACTTACAGAAAATGAGTTTTACTGGTTTGTAACAGCGCTGTATGACGGAATTCATGATATTAACATCGAATACGATCTTGATTCAGTAGCCCTATCTAAAATTGAATCTACCGCCAACCTGGTATCAGAGTTCAGAGCTCTTGCAGATACTGATTCTAAAATCAGCACACCTGTATCAGTAGTAAATAGCGTATTTGAACTGATTGAGAAAAACGCTTCAGAGTGTGGAGCAAAAGCTTCACTTAATCTGATTAAGCGCGGTGATAAGGAATTTGAAAACTGCGTTGGACTTAAGACTGTCGGCCTGGCCTCTGATGAGGCTCCATGTCTTGGTATCATTGATGTTATTCCATCAGGATTGAATGAGAATGCTCCCTTGGATGTTGCCATGGTAGGTAAGGGGATAACCTTTGATACCGGCGGCTATTCCCTTAAACCAGAAAAATTCATGGAGACCATGAGAACCGATAAGACCGCAGTAATCTATCTGTCAGGTGCTCTGTGTCTTGCTCTGAAACTTGGACTGAAGAAAAGGTGCAGACTTTATCTGTGCTGTTCTGAGAATATGGTTTCCGGCAGGGGAATGCTTCCTGGTGATATTATTAAATATCCAAATGATATCAGTGTTGAAATCAACAATACTGATGCTGAAGGAAGACTTGTTCTGGCAGATGGTCTTCTGAAGGCTTCAGCTGATAATCCTGCTTTTATCCTTGATATGGCAACTCTTACAGGTGCAGCTAAGGTTGCAGTGGGAAGAGACATGTTCTCGGTTTTAACTCGTGAACAGTCACTTGACTCAGGATTGAAGAGTGCTTTCGATAACTGTGATGAGATGTACTGGCAGTTGCCTTTAGCTCCTTACCACAGAAGATTCCTCTCATCCCGTCGTGCAACCGTTACAAACTCCGGTCACGGGGAAGGTGCACCAGGTTCTTCTGTAGCAGCTTCTTTCCTTGAACAGTTTGTGAAAAAGGATATCCCTTGGGTACATATTGATTTATCTTCAGCTTATCTGCCTGATGGTTCTCCTTTCCTTGCAGCAGGACCAACCGGTAGCACTATTCTGGGACTGGCTACTTTTTTAGCTGCACGTTAGTCTTATTCACCAGAGGATTTTTTCTCTGGTAAATAAGTTTTGATAAATTGGTTAGATCAGAATAGGATATTTGTATCTTGCTTTAGCAATTTTGTTTGAACTGATTGTTACGACTTGTTTGAAGCTTTCAGATTGAATTGCTCACCTAGGTTATGCCATTTCAACTTTTGTATTCTACGGCAAATGTTTTCGTAAGAATTTACTCTTATTTTTTTGTCTAGATATAATTTGTTGATAACAAATAATAAAAACTATTCTATTAGCCAAAAATGAAAAAACTTTAATTTTGGCAAATAGAATCTGCTGTTAACCAGTCAGCAAGATCTATAATTTTTATGCCTTCAAATTCATAAGGTTCATTTCTGGTTCTGGCAATAATTATTTTGGGATAAGCATCTTTTATTTGCAATAATGGAGAAACTTCTCTATCAAATGTTTTATCATCGGTTATATTATCTGATACTTGAATATAGATTTTTTCACTTCTTTTTATTGCAATAAAATCAATTTCTTTTTTGTATAAAACACCAACGTAAACTTCGTATCCTCTGCGTAATAGTTCAATTGCAACTATATTTTCAAGCATTCTTCCGTAATCCATATTTCTTGTACCTAATTTTGCGTATCTAAATGTATGGTCGCATAGGTAGTATTTATCATTGGACGAAAGATATTTTTTTCCTTTTATGTCGTATCTTCTTATTTTGTAAAATGCATAAGCATTGCAAAGATACTGAATGTATGAGCTGATTGTGGTGTGATTAACTGTTTCGTTCTGGTTTTCAAGAATATTTTTTATGTTTCTTGCAGAAGTTAGATTTGCAATATTATCAATCAAATAATCTACTAATCTGTCCATCAGCTGAATATTTCTGATTTTATACTTTGTTCGAATATCTCGAACAATAAGAGTATCGAAAATATCCGCTATATATTTATATTTTGCTTCTGGTTCTCTATACAGATAAGAACCAGACATTCCTCCTTCCTTAAGATAATTGGATAAAGCTTCATATTTATCCTTTTGCGGATAGTAGGATAAGTATTCTTTGAACGAGAATGGATACACCTTTATTTCAAAGGTTCTTCCTGTGAATAATGTTGCAAGATCAGAGCTTAAGAGAAATGCATTAGATCCTGTTATATAAATATCGAATTTTTCTGTAGCGTGCAGTCCATTAATTGCTTTTTCGAAGCAATCACACATTTGGACTTCATCTATCATTACGAAATTTTGTGCTCTGTCTTTAGATTGGCTTATAACATAATCGTAAAGCGCTTTGTAATTTAACAGGTTGTCATAATCCGGAAGATTGAAATTAATGTGGATGATATTATGATTATCAACATTTTTGGTAACATAGTCTTTGAGAGCTTCAAGCAGTTTTGATTTTCCGCTTCTTCTTACTCCGGTTAGTACTTTTATGTCAGGTGTCCCTATTACACTAACTAGCTGTTTTAGATAAGCCTGTCTATCGATTAGTTTCACTTGATCTTAACCTGTTTTAAATGTAATTTGTGCAAATATACCTTTATTATTTAATAATAATATAAAAACATAAAATTAACTACTTAATAAGTAAAATAAAAATCAATTCTATTAGCCAAAAATGAAATTTTTTTAATTTTGGCTAATAGATGGTTATTATGGAAAAAATCGGACGTAAGAGAATACTTTTTGCCGCAAAAAAAAGCCCTAACGATGGCTCATGAGTCTACCTTCTGTTATACCTATTTTTTTATTTCTAAACTCCTTTCACAATCTTCACTCTTATCTTCGTTCTAAATTGGAATATACTCAATTTATACAATAAAGGAGTTGAACCATGTATAAGCATATTGTTGTTCTTACCGGAGCCGGTATTTCCGCAGAATCTGGAATCCCCGTATTCAGATCAGAAACAGGATTATGGGAACAGGAAAGAGTTGAGGATGTTGCCACTTACGATGGCTACATGAGAGATAAAAACAAGGTACATGAATTCTATAACAAGATGCGCCGATCAATTAAAACCAAGGAGCCAAATCCAGCACACCTGGCTTTAACCAGGCTTCAGCAGGAGTATACCAAGAAATACCCTAGATCTACTGTTACCATTGTTACCCAGAATATTGATGATCTTCATGAAAAGGCAAAATCTGAGAACGTGATTCACATGCACGGTGAACTGAACAGCATCTGGTGTGAGCACTGTGATGCCAGATACAAATACTATGAGGATTCATCTACTGAAACCAAATGTAATCTCTGTGGAAGCAAAAAATTAAGACCTGATATTGTCTGGTTTGGAGAAATGCCTTACAGAATGAATGAGATTGAGAAGGCTTTATACGAATGCGATCTGTTCATGTCCATTGGTACATCTGGTGTAGTTTATCCTGCAGCCGGATTCTGTCAGCTTGCAAGAAGTGTCGGTGCAACCTGTGTTGAATTCAATCTGGAAAAATCAGCGGTAGGTTCAAGCTTTACATATGGCATTTACGGTAAGGCTTCTCAGACCTTACCTGAATTTGTAGAACAGCTGATAGAAAACGGAGAATATAAGAATTAGCACTTTCCCGAGGAAATGAAGGAATAACTTTTGGCTCTCACGGCATTGCCGTAAAGTTTTCTGTAGATTCTGAGAAGTATTTCGTCCTGCCTTTCTTTTGGCAGGGCTCTAAACTGGAAGAGTATCTGACTCCATAAAGAGAACTCCTCATTGTTTTTTGATCCCGCCTTATTCCAGGATAAATTCTCAGGTGCATTTAGTCTTGATGTTTGTGTTGTATTTTTAAACATCCCAGGCCCCCTCTTAATTATTCTTATACTTAGAGCTTAGACGCGAATTCTTATCTGTCAAAAACTGTTTTTTTAACACCCTAATATCTAAATAAATTTTTTTTGTTTTTTTTCTTAAAATCGGGTATAAACGCAGTTTTAATCCACTTCGATGTAGTTTCTTTTTGATTTTTTTTCTTCAAAACAGTTAACAAAATTCAGAAAATTTTTCTAATTGACTGATGTACAAATAAATTTGCGAGTCAAGATAGAAACGAGATAAAGATCAAGGTTTTTTGGTAAATTATGTGCGGTTACTGATATAATTGTAAGATTTGATAATTAGAATTTTTTGAGAAAGCTACATGTCTACAGATAAAATCAATTTGATGAATCTCTCTCCTGCTGAATTAGGCGAGTTCTTTGTTTCAATCGGAGAGAAGTCCTTCAGATCTCAGCAGATCCTTCGCTGGGTATATCAGTTCGGTGAAACTGATTTTGATAAGATGACAAATTTAAGAAAGGATCTGAGAGCTAAGCTTAAAGAGTCCTGTGTAATTACAGCTCCTGAAATTGTGAGCGAACAGGTTGCTTCAGACGGTACCACCAAGTGGGCTCTTGATCTCGGTGATGGTCAGCTGGTTGAGACTGTACTTATTCCTGAAGAGGACAGAAATACCCTTTGTATTTCCACTCAGGTTGGCTGTCCTGTTAAGTGCTCCTTCTGCAGAACCGGAGCTCAGGGCTTCAACAGAAATCTGACCGTAAATGAGATTATAGGTCAGGTTTTCCGTGCTTCCACCAGAGTAGGCTTTAGCAATAATCAGGAACAGAAGCCTATTTCAAATGTGGTGATGATGGGCATGGGCGAACCTCTTTTAAACCTTGCCAATGTTACCAAGGTCTGTGAGCTGCTTCTTTCAGACTATGCCTTTGCTCTTTCAAAAAGACGTGTTACCGTCTCAACCTCAGGTGTAGCTCCTGTTATAAACAAGATTGCCGGCAAGCTTGATGTGGCTCTGGCTTTATCTCTTCATGCTCCAAATGATGAGCTGAGAAATATTCTGGTTCCTTTAAATGAGAAGTATCCGATTGCAGAGGTTTTAGATTCCGTAAGAAATTACCTGGATAAATCAAACGCAAATTGCGGTCGTGTCACAATAGAATATGTCCTTTTAGATCATATAAATGATAGTATAGAGCAGGCTGAGGAACTTGTAAGATTACTGAGAACCATTCCTTGCAAGGTCAATCTGATTCCATTTAACGAGCACGAGAATTCTGAGTACAGAAAACCTTCAAACAGCAGAATCGACAGATTCTACAAGGTTTTATTTGATGCCGGATTTACCGTAATCAAGCGTACAACCCGCGGTGATGAAATCTCCGCTGCCTGCGGTCAGCTTGCAGGACAGGTAAAGGATAAGCTGGCAAAACAGAAAATTAATGCTAAAACCTGCTAGAAATTACTGATTTTTTTATGGCAGGTCTGTCATGATAAGGTTCAGATAATCTAGTGTTGTTATGATTGCCCATCCGGCATTTACAACTGAATATTTGCATAATTAGAAAACGGAGGAGTGCTCTGGTTTAATGAATTCATAATCAGGCACGGTTACTTGATGAGTCCAAAAAGATTAAAAGCTTCAAGATATAGACACGACAGAAACAGAAGTCAGGCTCATATCCTTAAGGAAAATGAACCTATGATGAATGGGGTTGAAGAACAAACCATTGAGGAAATAAAAGAATCAACAAGACTTGAACCTGAATTGGCTGATATCAGTTCAGATATTGACTCTTCCGGTCCAAAACTAGGTGACATCCTCCCAGAGCTAAAAAAAATGAACAAAGAAATTGAATCAAACAATAATCAGGAAAATGAAGTAGCTGAAGCTGCTTCAGAGTCAGTTCTGAATACTGAAAAGAATGAAGAACCTGTTGCAGAAAACAAGGCAGAATTACCTGAGGAAACTGTTCCTAAGGCTGAGACTGCTACAGAGTCCTTTGAAACTCCAAAGGATGAGAAGGAGCCTGAGAGTGTGGAAACACCTAAGGCAGAGACTTCCAACGCTGATGATCCTGACAGAGTTCCAGTATCTACAACCTATTCTGATGATGAGGTTCCAAACCGCCCTGGTGCTATTCTGATGCACGCAAGAGAAATTCTTGGTCTGTCTCAGCGAGAGGTTGCCCACAAGCTGAATCTTAGAGTTAATTCTGTAAGTGACATTGAGCACGACCGTCTGAATCAGCTGACTGCAGTTCAGTTCGCATCAGTTCACATTGCAAATTATGCAAAGCTGGTAAATATCAATCCAGAGCTTCTGGTGGATTTATATAAGCAGAATGTTAGAGCTAATGTTCAGCTTCAGGAAGAACAGAAGGCAAAGGCCGCAGCCGCAGGTGCAGGAAAGACAGATAAGAAGAAAAACCTTAAGGTTTCTCTGATGATCGCCGGCGCCGCAGTACTTGTTGTCGCAACTGCAGCCATTACCTCTTCACTGATGTCAAAGTCTGGCTCTAATACCTCAGGTGCTCTGGTTATTGAGGATACCGTTGAGGCTTCTGTTGATTCAGAGGGTACTCTTCTGATGGATACTGAGAACTCCAAGATGAAGACCAATGTAGTTGAGGAAGAACCTCTGACAGAGCCTGTTGATATGAATACTCTGATGGCTCAGGAACAGTCAAAGAACCTGAATACCGATGAGATTATCGATTCTAAGGCAGGAACTCAGACTACTGTTGAAAAGACCAATACCAACATTTCCCTGAAGGTAAAGGGAGAGGCCGCCAAGAAACTTCACGCTGCAAAGGTTGAACCTATTGATGAGAATGTAGTTCAGGAAGCAAGCAGCACTTTAAAGAGTGTCAACCTGAATTCAGCAGATACAGTCAAGACTGTTAAGGCTGAAGAGAATAAGCTTAAGGTTTCTAATGACAATGTTCTAACCTCAGCAAAGGTTAATGACACAGCTGCTGTTCTGACTGCACAGCCAAAGGCTGAGACTCCAAAAGTCGAGACTCCAAAGATAGAACCTGCTGAAAAGCCTGTTTCCAAGGCAACTCTGTCTGCAAATACCAGAGATGTTTCCTCTTCAGTTCGTCTGAATGGAAAGCGTGACCCATTTGAGTCAATGAATACCGCCACTATTAAAGTGACCGGAGATGTTGCCATTAAGGTTACCGGCAATGGAAAGCTGTTAAAGCAGGGTAATTTCTCAAGCGGTGATACTATTAAGGTTACCGGTATTCCTCCTCTTAAGATCAGTGTTTCAGATTCTTCAAAGGTAAGAATCTCCTATATGGGCACAACTGTTGCGGTTCCTGGTGCTCAGCAGGTAAGTTTTGCTCTTCCAACCCGTTAAAGAGGTAATGTTTTTTTAGTATGGAATGGAAAGCACAGCCAATAATCAGACGTAAAAGTCGTCAGATTAAAGTTGGAAACGTATTAGTGGGCGGAGATGCACCTATTTCCGTTCAGTCAATGACCTCAACTGATACCATGGATGTTGAGGCTACTGTTGCTCAGATTAAGGCGCTGGAGACAGCCGGTGCGGACATTGTTCGTGTAACTGTTCCAACTCTTGCTGCTACAGATGCTTTTGAGCAGATTGTTAAAGCTGTCGAGGCGCCAATTGTTTCTGATATTCATTTTGATTACAGAATTGCAATTGAGTGTGCCAAAAAAGGAGCTGCAGCATTAAGAATCAATCCTGGCAATATTGGCTCTCATGAGAAAATTGAGGCCGTGTGTCAGGCTGCAAAGGATCATGGCCTGCCTATCCGAGTAGGCGTGAATGCCGGTTCTTTGGATAAGGATCTTCTTGAAAAATATGGAGCTCCATGTCCTGATGCAATGGTGGATGCTGCCCTGAGAGCAGCTGAGACTCTTGATCAGCACAACTTTTCAGATTATGCCTTCTCAGTTAAGGCCTCTGAACTGAATTTATGTGTTGAAGCCTATGAAAAGCTAGCCGGTAAAACTGATGCTCCGCTGCATCTTGGTATTACTGAAGCCGGCGGCCTTACCGGTGGTACCGTCTTATCTTCAATCGGTATTTCATGGCTGCTAAAACAGGGTATTGGTGATACCATCCGTGTTTCTCTGGCTGCTGATCCTGTTGAGGAAATCAAGGTCGGCTGGGCCATTCTGAAGAGTATGCATCTGCGATCAAGAGGTGTTGATATCGTAGCCTGCCCAACCTGTGGCAGACGTGGTATTGATGTAGTAAACACCGTTGCCGCTCTTGAGAAAAGACTTTCTGATGTGAAGGGAACCTTAAAGATTGCCGTTATGGGCTGTGTTGTAAACGGTCCTGGTGAGGCACTTCATTCTGATATTGCTGTCTGCGGCGGACAGAAAGGCAGATCTCTTATTTATGAAGATGGTGTGCTGATGGGAAAAATCCCAAATGAGGAAGCAATAGATATTATTGAAAAGCGCGTTCGCGAACGATTAAAAAATAACTAAAGGAAAATAATAAAAAATGGCTGCAACAATTCAAGCTATTAGAGGCATGAATGATCTTCTACCTGAGGATACTTCCGTATGGCAGCAGGTAGAGAAAGTTCTTCGTTCAACCATGAATTCATATGGTTATGATGAAGTTCGTATGCCAATTGTTGAGAAGACAAATCTTTTCTGTCGAGCAATTGGTGAAGTAACAGATGTGGTTGAGAAGGAAATGTATTCCTTTGAAGACAGATCCGGAGACAATCTGTCCTTAAGACCTGAAGGTACTGCTGGCTGTGTCAGAGCCTGTCTTGAGCACAGTCTGATTTACAATCAGGAACAGCGCCTGTGGTACATGGGCCCAATGTTTAGACACGAGAGACCTCAGAAAGGCAGATACCGTCAGTTCCATCAGATGGGTGTTGAGGTTTTCGGTCTTAATGGTCCTGATATTGATGCAGAACTTATTTCTCTGACCTATTCTATCTGGAAGAAATTCGGAATTGAAAACGAGCTTGAGCTGCAGCTTAACTCCCTGGGATCAGCCGAAGAGCGCGCAGCCTACAGAGAGGAGCTGGTTAAGTTCCTTGAGGCTCATTATGATGATCTGGATGAGGATTGTCAGAGACGTACTCATACCAATCCATTAAGAGTTCTGGATACCAAAGATCCTAAGGTTATTGAGATTCTAAGGGATGCTCCTAAGCTTTCTGATTTCTTTGGTGAGGAAACCCGTGCTCATTTTGATTCTCTACGCAGAATGCTGGACAGCATGGGAATCAGGTATGTACTGAATGACAGACTGGTTAGAGGTCTTGATTATTACAATCTGACAGTATTTGAGTGGGTAACCACTGCTTTAGGTGCCCAGGGTACTGTATGCGGCGGCGGTCGTTATGATTCCTTAGTTGAGCAGCTTGGCGGAGCTCCAACCAGAGCTGTCGGTTTTGGTATCGGACTTGAAAGACTGATTCTGCTGCTGACAACCTTAGGCAAGATTCAGGCAAATCCTAATGTTGATGTTTACGTTGTGGGATCTGGCGAAAATTCTGAACTTAAGATGCTGGAAGTTTCTTCAATATTAAGAGAAAATCTTCCTTCATACAGAATCAGAAATCACTGCGGCGGTGGTAATTTCAAGAAACAGTTCAAGAAAGCTGATAAGTGTGGAGCCAAGGTGGCTGTTATTATTGGCGAAAATGAGATTGCAAATAATACTGTAACTGTAAAGGACATGTTAAATCAGGACGCTCCTCAGGTAGAATATCCTGTGTCAGAGGCAGCTGCAGCAATTAAAGAATTACTAAACAAATAAGGAATAAAAATGGACGTTTTAACAGATGATCATGAGAGAGAACAAGTTGTCAAAAAATGGTGGTCAGACAACTGGAAGTCTCTTGCTTTAGGTATTGTTATTGCTTTAGGTGGCATGATTGGCTACAGACAGTATCAGAATTATCAGCATGATGCTGCTGCAAAGAAAGCTTTTGAATTAAGCACAATTCAGACCAAGCTTTCTTTAAAACAGGAAAATGCAGTAGCTCAGGCTGAAAGCTTTATCAAGGAGCACGAGGATCTGTATGGTTCTCTTCTGTCTTTGGATCTTGCTGCCATGAATTCAGCTGCCGGTGAATATGAGAAGGCTCTGGACAATGCTGTTTTTGCAGTAAAGAACGGTGGAGAGCTGGTTGCTCCAAATGCCAAGTTTGTTCAGGCTCATGTTCTTGCTCAGATGAAAAAGTTTGATGAGGCTGTTTCTCTTCTGGAGAGTGTAGAAACTCAGGCCTATGCAGTAGAAAAATATGAAACTTTAGGTGATGTATACTACTCTAAGGGAGATATGGACAAGGCTCATGATGCCTATTTAAAGGCTCTTGAGGTTTGTGAGCAGAAAAAGATTGCAATAAATCCGCTTCTGCAGATGAAAGCTGATAACCTGATCCATGAGGGCGATACTCCTGCCTACAAGAGAGCTCAGGTATTAGCTGAGGAAATCTCAAAGTCAGCAGCTGAGATTAAAAAATAATAAAGGTAGTCGGAACAAATTTAAGGCGTCGATTTTATGATTAAGAATAAACTTTTAAAACTGTTTGCTGTGTCTGCTGTTGCTTTTGCAATTGCCGGATGCAGTTCAAACAAGGATTTATTTGCTCCTGTTGAATCTCCAGAGATTGATAATGCCTTTAAAGTGGATCATGTCTGGTCTGTAGGCACTCAGGGTACAGATAGATTCTTTTCACAGCTTGTCCCTTGTGTTTATGGACACTCAATGTATGTTGCAGGCCGTGAAGGAAAAGTTTATGCAATTGACGCTTCTTCAGGCAAGAAAATCTGGACAGTTGATCTGAGTGATGAGAAGGAGAACGAAAATAAACGCTCCTCTCGTCTGAATGGCGGTATGTCTGCCTCAGAGCAGTATGTTGCAGTCGGTTCAGAGAATGGTTACATTTATGTGCTGAACCGTCAGAACGGCAGTATTTACTTCAAACATTATCTGGGGGTGGAGGTCCTAACCAGACCTGCATTCTCCGCTGATGGATCTAAGCTTTTTGTGCTTGATGCAAAGGGAACCCTGAATGCCTTTGATCTGCTTAAGAAAGAAAAAATCTGGGTTTCAGGCGACAATAATGAAAATCTGCACCTGCGTTCACAGTCAAAACCTCTTGCTGTTGGAAACGAAATGGTGATTGTCGGAACCCCATCAGGAAGAGTTCTGATGATCAGTCAGCTCGATGGATTTGTTTTAAACCAGGTGGTAGTTGGTCAGAATAACGGCAGTTCTGATTTAGACAGAATGTCTGATGTTTCATCAACCCCACTGCTTTTAGGCAATGAAATGTATACAACCGCATATAATGCAGGTTTTGTAGAGTATTCATTTGCCAAGAACGCCATTACCGGAAGACTGGCTTATCATTCATCAAAAGATCTTGCCTATGACGACAATTTCTTTGTGATCACCGGTGATAACGGTCATATCTACTGTGTAAGACGTTCCGACAATGTTGAAGTCTGGTCTAATACGCAGTTAAGCTACAGAAATGTAACTGCCCCTACAATCTACGGCAATCTGGTGGTTGTCGGTGATCTTGAAGGCTATATTTACTTCCTGAACCTGAACAGCGGCAAGATTCTGACCAAGATTTCAGTTTCATCAGATCCGATTTATGTGGCACCTCTGGTTGTAGGTAACTCTCTGGTGGTTTACTCATCATCTGGTGATGTGGATGTATTCTGCTTTGATCCGCAGAATATTGTTATTGCTAAAAAGAATTATACTGACGCGGAAGCTGTTTCAGGAAATGCAGCTGCTCTGGTTGCAGCTCAGTCCATGAAACCACAGATTTCCGGTTCTGGTATAACAGAAGAGGCTCTTGAAAAGCGTAGAGCCGAAGCTCGTAAGATTGTTGCACAGATTGAATCTCAACAGCGCCGTATGGAGGCTGAGTACAGAGAATACCAGCGTCGTAAGGCAGAATATGAGAAACAAGTTAAAGAGTATGAGCGCAAGAAGCGTGAGGAGTTGTCTGGTTTCGGTCTAATGCCAGGTGCAGGTGTTAAGTCAGATTCAGACGTTGAGTTTGTTGAGGATGACTCTGAATAATACTGTTGTGAAACAGCATGATTCATTCTTGATGTGATTAGAGGGGCAGAGATGCCCCTTAAGTACTTGTAGTAAGCCAGCCTTACAAAGGAATGTTATGAAGGTAATTGCTTTAGTAGGATGCCCAAATGTGGGTAAATCTACTTTCTTTAATAGACTTACTAAGACCCGTGATGCTTTAGTTGCCGATTTTCCAGGTCTGACTCGTGACAGAAAATACGGAAGAGCATTATACGAAGGGCGTGAATTTGTAGTTATTGATACAGGTGGTATTGCTGAGGATGCAAAGAACCAGCCGGAAGAAGTAACTTCAAGAATGACCAACCAGGCACTATTAGCAATTGATGAGTGCGATCTGGTTTTATTTATGCTTGATGCAAGAGCAGGAATTCTCCCTGGAGATTACTCTGTTGCTGATTATATTCGCCGTTCAGGAAAGAAATGCGCCATCATTGCAAACAAGGTTGATGGTTTAGATCCTGAAACTGCCGGTGCTGAATTCTATGCACTTGGTTTAGGTGAGGTTTATCCTACTGCTGTGGCCCACGGTCGTGGTGTTGCCAATGTTCTTGAGGATGTGATTGCTCCTCTGCTGCGTGAGGAAGGTCCTCTTGACTGTGACTTAACTCCGGAAGAGCTTGAAGAACGTGAAAATCAGCGTCTTCAGGAAGAAGAGCAGATGTGGGAAGAGGGATATGATTTCCTTGAGAATGTCCCTGTGGATATGGTTGGTGGCGGCTTCGACTGGCACGAGCACAAGGAAAAATTCAGAGCCCGCATGAAAGGTGAGGATGTTGATTCTCCAACTGAGGACAGCAGAGATACTCCTTTTGCCGATCTGCCTATCAAGTTTGCAATTGTCGGTAAACCTAATGTTGGTAAATCCACTCTGACTAACCGTATTTTAGGTGAAGACCGTGTTATCGTGGCAGACCATCCAGGTACAACCCGTGACTCAATCTATATACCGCTTCAGCGTGGCGACAAGAAATATATCGTTATCGATACTGCAGGTGTAAGAAAGCGCAGAAAGGTTTCTGAGGCTATTGAAAAGTTCTCTATTGTTAAGACTCTTAAAGCTATCGAGGACTGTAATGTAGCCCTGCTGGTGATTGATGCAAGAGCTCATATCACTGATCAGGATCTGTCATTGCTGGGCTTTATTCTCGAGTCTGGAAGATCACTTGTTATCGCTGTAAACAAGTGGGACGGACTGGATATGTCCGTAAAGGATGAGATCAAGCTTGAACTAAATTCAAGACTTGGTTTCGTTGATTTTGCCCGTGTTCACTTTATCTCTGCTCTGCACGGAACAGGTGTAGGAAATCTCTTCGATTCTATTGATGAGGCCTATGAGGGTGCTACGACCCGTCACAGTGCATCTCTACTGAACAGAATTCTAAGAGCGGCAATTGAAGAGCATGAACCTCCTATTTCCGGTGGTAGAAGAATTAAGCTGAAGTTCGCTCATGCCGGTGGTTATAATCCTCCAAGAATTATTATTCATGGAAATAAGGTTTCAAAAGTTCCTGATGCCTATAAGCGTTACATTATCAACTGTTACCGCAAGTCTCTGAATATCATGGGCTCTCCTGTGATTATTGATTTCAAGGAAGGTGAGAACCCTTATGCAAATGAAAAGCCTGCACAGAAACGTCAGACTCAGTCTCAGATGAGAGCTGAACGCAGAAAGGCAGCTAATGAGCGTATGTGGGCAAGAGCTGAGGCTAAGCAGGATAAGGAAGAGCGTAAACTTATCGCTAAGGCAAAGAAGGAAGGTTCTGGCCTTGTACTGGCAAAACGTCCTCGCAAGAAGGCTGCGACCACCACTTCAAAAGCCAAGAAGTGATCATGGTAAGTCCCCTGATAAAGGGGGACTTTAAAAATTTTTCTGCTCTGAATAGTTTACAAGCACATTTCGGTTTTCTACCTTCAGCTTGTATGTATCTCTAATTTTCTGTTCTGTTAGGCTGCTGTCAGTTATAAGATCAATTGTAATCTTTGCCATAGTATCAAGATCAGGCACAACAGTTCCGATTATAACCTTTTCATCGACTGCTTTAATGGCAGCACTGTCACCTCCGATACCCACAATCGGAATAAATTTATCTGGTTCTCCCTTGTTGTATCCGAATTCCTGAATAGCTTTGAGCCCCCCCAAAGCCATGTCGTCATTGTTAGCAGCAATGGCCTCTATGTTTTCAAGTCCAAGTTTTTTGATCTGGATTCCCATGATTCTGTATGCTTCATCAAAATCCCAGTTCGCATAATTCTCTGTCATTGGGCTGAGAATATATCCATGCTGAATCAGTCCTGACATCAGGGAGGTTGTCCTGGTTATAGTGTCAGGATTACTTTTTTCTCCTCGCATAATAACTAAATCAAGGATTTTATTATGATTTTTATCAATATTCCCCTTTGATTTTATGTACTCATTCAGTATTTCGGCCTGCATCTGTCCTGCTAGTGCTTCATTTGGTCCGACAAACCAGGCCTTTGGGAAGGAAAGAAAAGATACCTGAGGTCTTATAAGAGAAAATACTAGAGGAATTCTATTTTTTTTGCTGAGATTGATGACATTCTGCGCTGAGGCGTTGTCATTGGTAATGATTATGGTGGAGTCACCGTAACTGAAATCATTATCAATCTGGAAACGCTGATTTAAGGAATTACTCTTGGCATCATGAGTCATGAAACTTATGTTTTTTTTCTCTGCCATATTTTTTTATTAGAACATCTGTCTTGGCAATAATTTCTGGTTTTAGGGAAATATAAAAACAGTTTGTTTCGTTCTGTGCATTTGATGCGAAAGGTAAAACTGCAGAAATAAATATTAGATTCCTTAACAGTGTGCTTATCTTCATAAAAGCTCCTAAAAACACGTTTCTCTTTGAAGTATAAGACAAATTTTTATAAAGGCATTTCTTCCTCTTTCCCCAAAAAAAATAAAAAAATTTAAAAAAAAATAAAAATTTTTGACTAAATAATATAACATTTTGAAATATAAAGAATAAATATGAAGATAAATACAAAAAATGTTTAAAGTATTTTTCAAAAAAACGGATTTTTTATGTTTTTTTTATATTTTGAATTTAAAAAACATTTGACACAATTCAAAAAAAGTCTATAATGCATTTCCGTTGTCACGAACGACAACGACAAATAAAACCAAGCGTTTTAAAAGTTCTTTAAA
>NZ_CACVSS010000036.1:0-21111 GCF_902756765.1 uncultured Succinivibrio sp.
AAAGGCTTGTCAGTAGCCTGAAATACTGACAATACCGTAGGGCATACGGAATTTTAAGCCTGTGCTGAAAAGCTGGAGGAGCAATTCTCCAAGAGATCGGGTAAGACGTAGTTCGCTATGCTGTGGTCTATGAAACAGGAATCCCATCGACTTCAGTCGTGGGAGAGTCAATGAGCCAAAAAAATGGAATTAACATGAGCTCAAATAATATTCATCTAATCGATACCCCAAATAAACTTGAGTCTGTATGCCAGACTCTTAGTCTCTGTGGTGAAAATGATTTTGTAAGTGTGGATACTGAATTTACACGTGTAAAATCATTTTTTCCTGGACTTAATCTGATTCAGCTTTGTATCAGGCAGGATACCTACCTGATTGATACTATGGCCAAACTTGATATTGAACCTTTTTTTAAAGCTTTTACCGCTTTAAAGGCCACTGTCCTTTTCTATTCAGCACGAGAGGATCTGGAGATTTTAGCCTATAAATCCAGAGTAATGGGGCTTAAAAGACTGCTTCCTCAGAAATGTGTTGATATTCAGCTTCTGCTGGCTTTTCTTAATCTTTCCTATTCACAGGGCCTGCAGAGTGCCCTAAGTGATTACCTTAAAATTGAGCTGTCAAAGGATCAGACCCGCTCTGACTGGGAGATGAGACCTCTTACAGATGCTCAGATTGACTATGCCGCCAACGATGTGCTGTATCTTGAGCAGTTATATCTTGAGATTATGAAAAACTGTAAAAAGGATGATCCTCGTTATACCTGGTTTGAAACAGCAATGCTGGATTTTGCTGAAGAATCCTGTGCAATGCCTAAAGCTGAGGATACCTACAAAGCAGTTAGCGGGGCAGGTTGTCTTAACATTAAGGCTCTAAATGTTCTAAGAGAACTTTGTACCTATCGCTATAATTATGCGGTTGAACATGATGAGGCCTTAAACCGTGTGATTACCGGTAAAGCCTTATGTCCGCTGGCTCGTATGAACAGTGTGTCTGAGAAATCCCTTATTAAGGCAAATATGAAGTTCGGGGCTATTCGTGCTCACGGAAAGATGATTGTTGAGTGGCATGAAAAAGCTCGTAAGGTTAAAACTGACGAGAGTATTGCTTTTGCCTATGACTATTTTGCCTGCAACCGTGATTTTGAAAAGCCATATAAAAGGCTGCGTCATATTTTAAGAACCGTAGCAAAGGAGCAGGGGATTGCTGAGCAGATTATCTGTAACAAACAGAACTGTAACGACTATTTCTATAAGATGTATTACAAACAGACCCCTGATCTGATGAAAGGCTGGTATAAGGAATGTGTCGGACATATTGATTACGACAGCCTGTTTGCAGAATAACTTTAATAGAATTTCTGCTTCTTTTCTTCAATTCTCTTCATCATTTATTCAAGATATAAAAAAACCGGCCGAAGCCGGTTTTTTTAGCATATTGTTTCTTATCTATTCAGATTAGAAACCGAAGCCTAACTGTGGGTTCCAGAATGCTGCGTAGATAACTGCAACAATCAGAAGAACTGCGTATGAAGCAATTGCGAAGCCACCTGAAGTCTTGAAGGTTTCTGCAGTGGTCTTGATTGCCTTCTCGTCGTCATCAACTGGGTTAGTTGATAGAGAAACGAATACGATTACAGCGATAGTTAGAACTAAGGTGTACATCATCTGGTCGATGAATGGCATGTTGATTGGTAAGAACTTTAATAGTAAAGCAATTACGATAGATGCTAGAACACCGGTGATAGCTGCGTTTGAAGTGGTCTTCTTGTAGAACAGACCGCAAACGAATACTGCTAAGATACCTGGTGAAACAACGCCAGTGTACTCCTGGATGTACTGGAATGCCTGACCTAAGGTGCTTAACATAGGAGCTAAGAAGATAGCTACAACTAAAGCACATACAGCGGTGATACGGCCTACAGTAACAAGAGTTAAATCAGAAGCATTCTTGTTGATGTACTCTTTGAAAATATCCATTGTGAAGATAGTTGCAGTTGAGTTCAGCATTGATGCTAGTGAAGATACGATAGCTGCTGATAGAGCTGCGAATACTAAGCCCTTAACACCTACTGGTAGTAACTGAGCAACCCATGGGTATGCTGAGTCAGTGTGCTCCATTGTAGGAACGTTGTTAGCAACCATCTCACCGTACATCTGCTTCATGCTCTCTAACATTGCTGGGTTGTGTACAGTAATGTAGTAAGCTGCGATACCAGGAATTACAACGATGATTGGAGTGATGCACTTTAAGAATGCTGCGAATACCAGACCCTTCTGAGCTTCGTCAACTGACTTAGCTGCGAAAGTACGCTGAATGATGTACTGGTTGAAGCCCCAGTAGTAAAGGTTAGCAACCCACATACCACCGATTAGAACTGCGATACCAGGTAGGTTTGAGAACTGAGGATTGCTCTGGTCTAGAATCATGGTGAAGTGCTCTGGAACTTCGTTGATTAAGGTTGAAAGACCAGCGATAGCACCGTTGTCGCCACCGATCCACTTTAATGATAGGTATGAAGTAGCGAAACCACCGATAACTAGAACTGCAACCTGGATAACGTCAGTCCAAACAACAGCTGATAGACCACCGTATACAGAGTAGATTAGAGCGAAAGCTGCTAAACCTAGAATTGCATACATCATTGGGATACCTAGGATAACCTGTAGAGCAGTACCACCTAAGTATAGAACTGATGATAGGTTAACGAAGATATATAAGCATAGCCAGAATACAGCTAAGATGGTCTTTAGAGTCTTGTTGAAACGCTTCTCAACGAACTCAGGAATGGTGTAGATTCCTTTTTCGATGAAGATTGGCAGGAAGTACTTACCAACCAGGATCAGGGTAACAGCAGCCATGAACTCATAAGCAGCGATACCGAAACCGATAGCAAAGCCAGAACCTGACATACCAATGAACTGCTCTGCAGAGATGTTAGCAGCGATTAGAGAAGCACCAACTGCCCACCATGGGATTGACTTGCCTGCCAGGAAGTAACCCTCAGCACTCTGAGTGTTCTTCTTTGATGCAAACAGACCGATTGCAATAACAACTAGAGCATATACACCGAAGATTACATAATCAACAGTGCTTAGTCCAGCAACAACATTTTCCATATTTAACTAACCTTGTGTTTAAAAATTAATAGTTTAGTGAATGTAAGCGATAAGCTTAGGTATCCTAAACAGATCACTGCGCATTTTACCAAAAAATTTTTTATGTGCTACTGCCAGAGAATGCTGTGAAAAATTGTTTCATTTTCATTCGTTTTCATGGATTTTTTCTGAGGCTGAAATGAAACTAATTATACAAGCAAGATTGATATAAAATGCTTTTAAATCAAGTTGATAATAAAAAGTATGATATACGTCTGATTATTTGAAATAATGTGATTTTAATCACCGTAAACGTTTACAAAACCAAGATAATGTAATCGGTTACATTTTTTAATTATTTGAAAAATAAGAAAATCTTTTAAATCAGAAAAAGTCAAAAGTGTGATATTGTCAGCAAATTTTTTAATTCTTCGTCTAATAAAGAAGACTTTTTTGCCTAATAGTGCCATTTTTGATCAATTTTATTAAACAATTCACATGTGGGATATGGAAATCCTATGGCAATCTAACTAAACTGTAAATATATGATAGTTTAGAAAAAACTTTCTGATTATTCTGAATCTTAAAATAACAAGAACAGCAGTACACCTTCTTTAATATGTGCGGGCAGAGTAATTTGTCTCGTTTTATATTCAGGTGCACCATAAGAGTTTTACTCTGCTTTTAAACTACGGAGGGGTAACTGAAGATACAGCTGTGCCTGTCAACTTTGGTTCCTGGAAGCTATGCAAAAAGACGAAAAAATCTTCATATGTAAGGTGTCTTACAACTGGTATCAGGTTATTAAGGCTAACTTTATATCCAATGGTTCAAGCTATTCTAACTGCTGGTATACCAAAATGGATGAGTTTAACCATGACTCAGATGATAACCTTACTCCTGCACCTGGCTCTATGATGCTTTTCGTAGTTGAAAGGGATGAACTTCAGTATATTGTCGGCGGTGGCTATTATTTTACCCACACAGAGTTAAGTCCTGATGACTGCTGGTATCGTTACGGTGTACGAGCCGGATATCTTTCGTATGACTCCTTTATTAATAGAATTAAGGAGTGTCATGGAAATCTGAATGAGAAACTCTCCTGTTATATTGCAACCGCATCCTTTATCTTTGTAAGAAGCCAGATGGTAAAGGTTCCTGAGGCTTTCATGTTTAATCTTGAGAATAAATCCAGATTTCTTCTGGATCTGGATACTCCATTAGGCAGATATCTTTACAAGGTTTCAAACGACAGACGTCTGTCGATTGCAGATTTTGCTGCCTCAGATCATACTTGGCCGGGAATTTACTACAAGGCTGTTATCAACAGGAGTTATGATAGAACCTCTCAGTACAAGACTACACTGTTATCCATCTATAACAGAAGATGTGCAGTTACCGGCTGTACCATGGTTCCAGCCCTGGAAGTTGCCCATATTAAAACCATGTATGATGAGAGATATGTTGACTATGATAACGGCATTATTCTAAGAGCCGATCTGCATAGTCTGTTTTCAAAAGGTCTGATGACTTTCTGTTATAAGGAAAAAAACAAGGTTGTTGTTAAGCTCTCCAATAAGATGATTGAGGAGAATGCTCCTTACTCAGAGTATGAAGGTGTGGAGCTTAAGCTTCCTGATGACAGAAAGTACTGGCCTAACAAAGAATATCTGCAGTGGCACAATACCATAAGATTTGAAAACTGGCTCAAGTATGGCGAGTTCAGTCTGATTGATTCGGTGCCAATGCATCCAAAAAGGGATTTAGTTTAAATGCGTATTGCTGTAATCGGTGCAAATAGCAGTTGTGGAAAAAAGATTGTTTTAAAGGCTGAAAGTCAGGGCATTAAAGTTACAAGTATTGTTAATTCGTTTTCTGACGTGGTAGGAAACGGAAAACTAATTGTTAAAGACTATGATGAAGTGGTTTTTGATGATGTAAAAGACTGTCACTATGTAGTTGATGCTCTGTCTTTTCTGGAAATAACCCGTTTCTCCTCTGATGTGCTTCCGGTTTGGCATTTTCTTGAGATCCTTAAGAATTCACCTGTAAAGCTGCTGGAGCTTGGCTCTGCGGCTTTTCTTTTTACCGATAAGTCAAGACAGAAGCTGGTGGTTGAATCTGATTCTGTTATCCTTGATGACAGACAGAACAAGGTTGACCGTCTGTGTGTCAATGCTTTTAAAAGATTAAGTTCCTGCAGCAATGTTGACTGGTCGGTTCTCTGTCCTCCTCTGCTTTTGGATGAGTTCTCCTACGGCAGCGGAGAGTATGAGTTCTCTGACAATATTCTGCCGGTAGGTATAAACGGTGATAGCTTTATTGCTCTCAATGACTATATAAGTGCCTGTATTGAGCTTTTAAAGCTGAAACCGAAAACTCACAGCTGTGTCTCTGTCCGTGGTATTCGTCTGAAATAGCAGTTTTTTTCTTCAAAGACTTTGACTCTTTTTTATTCAGCAAAAAATTTGCTTGCATTTTATAATGCAAGGTCTAATATTGTTTTCTGTTAACCGTATCTCATTTTCTGAGATTTTCTCCACTTGTTTAGTTGTATTGAATTATGAGTTTTTTAGACACACTAGCTCAGATGTCTGCTCTGTTTTTGCTTGTAATCATTGGCTTCTGCTGCAACAAGCTAAAATACATGGATGTTGATTTCAACCGTAAGCTCTCATCTCTGATTTTAAATATTACTGCGCCTTTTCTGATTCTGTCTTCTGTAATGGGAGATGTTCTTCCACAGCCTGAGGATATTCCTCCTGTTCTTACTGCAGGTGTACTATCCTATGCGCTGCTGTTTCTGCTGTCTTTTATAATCTCAAAAATTATCTGTAACGATCCAGAGGCGATAGGCTCCTACAGATTTATGCTGATTTTTGGAAATATCAACTTTATCGGTTTCCCTGTACTTGCATCTCTGTTCGGTACAACCGCAATCTTCTATGCTGCAGTGGTAACCATTCCTTTTAATATTCTGATTTTTATGTTTGGTGTGCCAATTATTACCTCCGGTAAGGGTAAGTTTGACTTTAAGTGGAGATCTTTATTCTCTCCATGCCTCTGTGCCACCTATATAACCATTGTGATTGTTTATTTTCAGGCCGCTGTGCCTCGTGAAATCTCATCTGCCTGTTCTCTAGTAGGCAGTATGACTGTCCCTGGCTCATTACTGATTATCGGTTCTACTCTGGCAGGAATTCCTGTTCTCAAGATGCTTACCAATCTGAGAATGTATCTTCTGACCTTAATTAAGCTTATTGGTATTCCTGTTCTAATGTGTGCTCTTTACAAAATAAGTCCTTTGGATGACAAATATGCTGACGTTCTTGTAATACTGTTCGGTATGCCGGTTGCCTCAATCGGTACCATGCTGTGTCTTAAGAACAATATTGACGGTTCAACCATGTCAGAAGGTACCTTCCTGACAACCCTGTTTTCCGTAATCTCAATTCCTCTTCTGGCACTGATTCTTTAATTGTCAGGGCTCCAGTTCAGACTGGAGCCTTTTCAAGATACATAATCTTTTCTATTTGCTTTAACTCTGATTTTTTTTCGTCCTAAAAAGTTAAAATACTGTTCTAAGGTTAGTCCACGGACCAGAGGTTTTATGTTTAGTCGTTTGAGGAAATTTTTATCTGTTTTAGAACCTTCGACACTTAAAAGGGTTAAATCTCCTTTTGAAGGAAATGTACTGCCTCCTTCAATGATTAAGAACACCATCATTTCAAGCAATGTTATCGGTCCTTCTGTTGCGGTAAAGCCAACTTCTGATACCTTAAGAGCTCCTTGTGACGGCATTATTAAAACCATTTCAGATAAACATAATGCTCTAATCATTGAGGTCGGCAAAGTTCAGCTTATAATAAATGCCGGTCTGAATCCTCAAAAGTACCACGATAATCTTTTTGTTATCAAGGTTAGAGAGGGTGACACGGTTACCACCGGAATGCCTCTGCTATCCTATAACCTTGAAATTCTTAATCAGATCGATCCCTGTTTTACCTGTGTGCTTACTGTACGTCAGGTCAAATCCTTCAGAAGCTTTTCCTTCACTTCCAACAAAAAAGTTTTTTTTGATACAGTTCTTTTCCGACTTAATACAAACTAATAATGCAGTTATGCATTGTGATAGTGCATAGACTCACTAATTTAATACCGTTGTAGAGTCCATAATCAGTAAATGTAATAATTACAGCAGAACCTCTTACGCAGATAAGGAATAGTTGAATGACTTTAACTCAGTTACATTATGTTCTGACCATTGCTGAAACAGGCTCCTTTAATAAGGCAGCTCAGATCCTGTATGTTTCCCAGCCTTCCCTCTCAAATGCAATACACGACCTGGAAGATGAGTTTTCAATTACTATTTTCTACCGTTCCGGCAGAGGCGTGACTCTTACAAATGAAGGAGTTGAGTTTATTGCCTATGCTCGACAGGTTTACCATCAGTATGAATCGCTGCTGGATAAGTTTGGAAAGAATGGAACCTTAAAGAAGAAATTCGGCGTATCAACTCAGCACTATTCTTTTGCTACCAAATCATTTGTTGAGATGGTTAAAAAGTTCAATACCGCAGAATATGATTTTGCTATCAGAGAGACTAAAACCAGAGAGGTCATTGATGATGTAAGTACTCAGAAGAGTGAGATCGGTATTCTTTATCTTTCAAGCTTCAACAAGAACATCATCACCAAGCTTTTAAATTCTGCTGATCTTGAGTTTCACCATATTATCGACTGTAAGACCTTTGTCTATCTGTATAAAGACCACCCTTTGGCTACAAGGGATTTTATCGAGTTTAAAGATCTCTCTGATTATCCATGCCTGTCTTTTGAACAGGGCGATAACAGCTCTTTCTATTTTGCCGAAGAGATTTTCTCAACAAAAAGCTATATACGTACCGTAAAAGTAAATGACAGAGCTTCAATGCTGAATCTTATGAGAGGGCTGAACGGCTTTACCTTATGCTCCGGCATCATCTGTGAGGCTTTAAATGGTGATGACTACATTGCTGTACCGTACAAACCAGATGAGAGTGAGGATGATGTTATGGATATCGGCTATATAGTCAAGAAGAACCAGATTCTAAGTAAGATGGCTCAGCTCTATATAGAGGAAATCCATAACTATTTTAAAAACTTAACCAACACTGATGTGTAGCTGTTGTGAGGTGATTGAGGCCTACAGAGACTTGATCACTTCATGTAGTCTTTGGGCGTGCTCTTTTGCCTTTTCTATAATCAGCTCCTTTGACTCTTCACTGCTTACTCCAGGGATAAACATCATTCCTCCAGAGTAAATTGGTCTTAAATACTCCATTTTACACAGGTTTGCAGCCTCCTCGTAAGGAATTAGAAATTCCTCAATTGTATGACTGAAGGTTGAGCCATGGGCATAATTCAAGAGCGGAGCTCCGGTTGTGAGTGAAATCAGGAGCATCTTTCCTTTCAGTGCGGTTCCCTGAGAACCGTATGCAAAGCCATGAGCGAATACATCCTCAAGCCACTTCTTCAGAAGAGCTGGTAATCCGTACCAGAACATAGGAAACTGCCAGATTATTAAATCTGCGTCTATAAGTGCTTTCTGTTCTGCCTCAATGTCAATTTTGTAATTAGGATAAAGTTCATCAAGTTTTCTGATTTCAACTTCCGGTGATAGTCTTTTCAGTTCTTCAAGGATTGTTCTGTTAGATAGAGAATTCTTAAGATCAGGGTGACCACTGATAAGTATGACTTTATTCATATTTAATCCCCAAAACCAAACAACAGGTATTTATTAATATAGGTCAGACTTTTGTTTTGTGCATATTAAGCTGTAAATTATCTTTGAACTTATTTTTCAGTAAGTTGTTTAAAACAGCTACTTTCGCTTTTTTTACTGATTTTTTTAGTATAAATGTCGGTAAAAATGTCGGTTTAAATTGATAAAATGTCGCTAATAGCATCTCATTAGTTAATCTCTCTTCTATTAAATTGCGACATCTTCTATTCCGTTGTTGTTCATACTCTTGATATTCTTTGGATAAACCAACTTCCATTCGCCAGAATAAGCTGGATCATTTATACCGATTGTCAGATATCGCTTTGAATTTCCGCTCCTGTCCTTACATATTTTTATAAAATCATCGCTTATGCCTAGTTCCATCTGAAATACACTAAAAATAAAACCGATCTTCTGATATAAAAAGGCACTGTCATATCCAACCAGATATTTTAATAATTTTGCTTCATTAATACTGTTCACAGACAGAACACATGAAAGCACCTCTTCTAGTCCGGCGATTAAATTTATATCCTTTATGGAATCTGTTATCGATCGTTCCTTATCTGTAATCTTCACACTACCACTAAAATCGGGAACAACTATGCCTTCCTTCATCTGTCCTTTGACATAATGATAAGTGTACCCATCAAATTTAAAGTCATGAAAACGAGTCTCAGAGCCGACATAAACCTCGTAGAAAACCTGATCAACAGTTCCATAATATTCAAAAGCAGAATGATGAGATACATACGAAGATGGAGTGATAGCACTAGCAATTTGGAATCTGTTCGCAACAGGTCCACCATTTTCCCCGCTCAAACAGGTATATAATCCATTGCGAATCTTTAATACCATGTTTTCCTTCAGAAGTTTTCCCAATGCAGCCATTGCTGTACGCTGACTTGAATACAAGGCATTTACCTCTTTAATGGAAAATGTTGGATATCGTAACAGTTCAAAATACAAGTTCATATCCTCGCTCCATGAAGTTAATTTTATGTACGTCTTTACTTTTTATTTTGTTATTATCATACTTAATCTTAACAAATAAAACAGGAAGGACTTTATGAGAAGTCTAGACCGAAGATGTCTGAAAAGAAAACCGTAAGAAAATAGAAAGAGTTCAATTTAAAAAGTTGTAAAGATTTTAAATGACATTGGCTGTTACTCATTCTGATTATGACCATAAGCCCTGTTTTTTTTCCCATAGTTATTGTTATTGTTGTAGCCGTTAGTATTGTTATTGCCACTTGAACCTTTTGAGTCAAGCATTTGCATTTCATTTACGACAATATCATTTAAAGTACGTTTTATGCTTTCTTTATCCTAGTACTGACGTGACTGAATCTTGCCTTCAACGTAAATCTTTTAGCCTTTGTGGAGATACTGTCCTACGATGTTGTCTGACCCTAAAAAAAAAGACCATTGAACTTAACTGTCCAATGGTCTCTTATTTCGAAACGTGTGTAAAACTACTATTAGTCTGCTACTGAAGAATCATCAAATTTGATTTTTGTATTTTGCTTAATCTGTCTTGCATGAAGTATAAGTACACATACAAACATCAGACCAATTGCAGTTGATAAACTTGCAAACAGTGAGTGAGTAAAGCCTGCAACAATATAACCAATCAGAGCACAGAAAGCTACAAGCAGGGCATATGGCAGCTGTGTATATACGTGTTCGATGTGAACACAGCCAGATCCTGCGGATGACAGAACAGTTGTATCTGATATAGGAGAACAGTGATCACCGAATACCGCACCTGCCAGAGTTGCAGATAATGAGATGATTATCAGCTCTGATGAAGCAGGATCGATTGCCTGAGCAACCATTACCACGATTGGAATCAGAATACCGAAAGTACCCCAGGCGGTACCGGTTGAGAATGACAGGAAGCCAGCGATAACAAAAATTACAGCAGGCAGAATTGCACCCACGAAACCGATATCATTCTGAACGATTGAGGAAATGAACTCAGGAGCCTGAAGTAAGTCACGGGTTACACCTGAAATTGTCCAGGCAAAGGTCAGAATCATATTTGCAGGGATCATAGCCTGAACACCGCGTAATACACCATCCATAAACTCCTTTAATGATAGAACCTTGCGGGTTACCAGCATCATGAAGGCTACGAAAAGGGCACAGGTAGAGGCTAATACCAGAGATAATGAGGAATCGGTGTTACCGAAGGCACCACCTAATGTGTGGAATGCTGCATCATCTCCCCAGTATCCACCGATGTAGAGCATGAAGAAGATTGCAAATACAATCAGAGACAGCATTGGAACAATCATATCCCACATGGTGCCGTCACCCTTGATCTCCATATCGGTGGAGGTATCCTGATTGCTTGTTGGCTTTGGAGAATTCCTAAGAGCAGTCTGCTCTGCCTTAAGCATTGGTCCGAAGTCAACGTTGAAAATACATACCAGCACTACCATTAGGATGGACATCAGTGCATAGAAATTCCAAGGAATAGCTGCTACGAAAGCTCCTATATCGGACTCAAAGGCTTTGGTTGCCTTTAGGTTAGAGCCTACAGCTGCAGCCCAGGATGAAATAGGGGCAATAATACAGATTGGAGCTGCAGTTGCATCAATAATATAGGCAAGCTTTGCTCTTGAGATTCTGTATTTGTCTGTAATTGGTCTCATTACGGTACCAACAGTCAGACAGTTGAAATAGTCATCGATAAAGATAAATGCACCTAATGCGGAGGTTGACAGTAATGCGGAACGTCTGCCTTTGATTTTAGTAGTTGCCCAGTTTCCGTAAGCTTTTGAGGCTCCTGCCAGGTAAATTACGTATACCAGTGCACCTAATAAAGAGCAGAATAAAACAATGTTTAGGTCAAATTTGTTTCCCATTACCTTTACAGTAGTCTGCAGTGTATCAATGACAACATTGCCATCGGTTTTAAGAGTATAAATCAGAGTGCCTGAAAGAATACCCAATAGCAGAGAAGAGAATACTTCTTTAGTGATCAGAGCTAAAGCTACTGCAATAACAGGAGGCAGCAGTGAAAGTGCCCCCACATAAACTGGATCCATTTTTACTCCTGTTGGAAATTTTGCACCGCAATTATACATCATTTTGTATTTTATGTCGTTTTTTGAGCAGTTTTGCTTTCAAACAATCCATTTTGGTGAAATTCAAGGAAATTCTAATGTGAATCGTAATATAAAATAGTCGATTTGAGAAAATAACTCAGAAGAATCCTGAAAAGAGCATCTTAATATGGATATGACAAAACTGATGTTGGTAGATATGATTAAGGCGTCTAAGTAGACGCCTTGAGAATGGTTAAGCTTCTGAGAGAGAGGCCTGAGGCTTTGTCTCTGGAGTTTCCGTCCTGATATCCTCGCTCTGAACCTCTGTTTCGGAATCCTCTGTTTTTTGAGGATTTTCATTTGCCTTCATCTCTTCCTGCTGCTTTTTAGCCTTTTCCATCTGAGCTTCGTTCAGTGTCTGCTGAGCTTCAGCTGCAACCTTCATATCCTGACCGGATGGTTGTGCAGGAGCTTTTGCAGCTTTGATTACGACCCTCATTTTTTCTATAGTTTTATCCGGATCGCTTTCCTTTGAAGTATCAATGTTTACATGTCCGCCTACAGCATAGTCTTTGCCGTCCGGACCTTTCTTGAAATCATATACCGGTGCACTGGCATACTGACCACCAGCAGTCTGATGAGCTTTTTCATGGGTTCTGACTTCCTGATCTCTTTCTTTTAGCTTCTGTACTTCAGCCTGTTCTTCATCAGTAAGTTCTTCTCCATTGGATTTCTTGTCGTTTTCTTTTCCGACTTTCTGCTTATCCTTATCCTCTTTATTCTCTGGATCTGTCTTTACAGCCTTCTCTTCGCTGTCTGGCTCGGTATCGTTCTGTGCTGCCTTATCCTCTGGAAGCTCCTGACTCTTTACAACTTCTTTGGCAGCATCTTCAATGCTGATATTTCCAAACTGTCTGTAGGCCATCAGTGCTTTTGAACGATTCTTGGAGAATAGATCCTGATTTGAGTCATTCTGTGTTTTTTCTGAAAGGGTAACCACATCATCTAAGAGGGTATTCTTCTTTTTCTCATCATCTTCACGGTTACCTACTAAGGACACAGCGGTATTGTGAGCCTGATATATTCTATTCTCAGACCCCTCAACGCTATTTAAATAGATAGTATTAACCAGTGACATTTAAACACTTCTCCGTCTAACATCGTTAACGGACTTATGTTTAGAAAACTTTAATGGAAATGATGATATATTTGAGGAAAGAAGATTAAGATCACAAAAAAGGTCTCCGAAAGAGACCTTTCTGATATTAGCCGAACATTACAGAAATAGATTCGTCGTTGTTAATACGGCGGATTGCTTCAGCTAGCATTGGTGCAAGAGAAACATATCTGAACTTACCGGTTGATTTGAGTTTCTCAGTTGCAGGAATACTGTTGGTAACAACAATCTCATCAATTACACTGTTCTTGATGTTATCGTAGGCATTTCCAGATAGAACTGGGTGAGTGCCGTAGGCAATAACCTTGGTTGCACCGCGGTCTTTTAATGCGGCAGCTGCCTTGCATAGGGTACCACCGGTATCAATAATATCATCAACGATGATACATTCTCTGTCCTTAACATCACCAATCAGGTTCATAACCTCAGATACATTTGGCTTTGGACGACGTTTATCAATGATAGCGATATCTGCATCGTTGAACAGTTTTGCAATAGCACGTGCTCTTACAACACCGCCCATATCAGGTGAAACGATACATGGCTTGTTTAAAGACAGGTTCTTCATGTCTTCAACAAAAAGATTTGATGAGTAGCAGTTGTCTACAGGTACATCAAAGAAGCCCTGAATCTGCTCTGCATGCAGGTCAACGGTTAAAACTCTGTCTACACCTACTGATGAAAGTAAGTCTGCAACAACCTTAGCAGTGATAGGCACACGCTGTGAACGAACACGACGGTCCTGTCTTGCATAACCAAAGTATGGAACAACTGCAGTAATACGACCTGCTGAAGCACGACGCAGTGCGTCAATCATCACTAACAGCTCCATCAGATTGTCATTGGTTGGTGCGCAGGTTGACTGAATGATAAAGGTATCACATCCACGAATACATTCATTGATCTGGATATGAACTTCACCATCAGAGAAAGTATCAACAGTAGCATCAGATAGATTGGTGTATAAACATTTTGCAATTTCACTTGCAAGCTCTGGAGTAGCATTTCCAGAGAAGAGTTTTAAGTCTGACATAGATTATCTCTAAATGTGATAAGTTGAAGGATGTGCATATTATACTCAAAAAAAACCTGTGATTTTAATCACAGGTTAATTTTTTTTCAGCTTAACAGCCAGTGAGTCAGATCGATAACCTTAATTCCTTCAATATCAAAGTCTTTGTGTCCTGTATTAGCGATTAGAATCTTTGGATACGCATCTCTGATAGCTTTTAATGGAGCTATTTCTCTATGCAGAGTTTCCTCTGAAGAAATGTTGTCTGAAACCTGTATGTAGATTTTTTCGTTTTGTTTAATTGCAACAAAATCTATTTCTTTCTGATAGAGCTTTCCTACATACAGGTCATACTTCCTTCGTAGAAGCTCTATTGCAACAATGTTCTCATATGCTCTTCCATAATCCATATTTCTTGAGCCGAGCAAAGCATATCTGAAGCCTAAATCACTTAGGTAGTACTTATAGGAAGTTTCAAGATATTTCTTTCCTTTGAGGTCATATCTTTTAATTTTGTAAAACATGAAACCACTGCACAGGTACTTAATATAATTTCCTATTGTTATATGATTTGTGTCAGTTCCATTATTCTTTAAAATTGACGTGATTTTATTTGCGGAGGTTAGGTTGGAAATATTATCCATAAGATAATCTGTTAACGAGTCAAGAAGAGATAGTTCTTTAATTGAGTATTTATCAACCAGGTCTCTTTTTATCACCGTATTGTAAACATCCTTAATATATGCAAGCTGATCTTCTTTTTCTCTATATACATAAGAACCAGCAAGCCCTCCATCTGATACATAGGAATCAAGAACATTTGGAGTTTTTTCTGTGTAATCATAATATCTGCAGTATTCTGCGAAGCTGAAAGGATAGACAGGAATTTCTATGTATCTTCCAGTAAATAAGGTAGATAAATCTGAACTCAGCAGGAACGCATTAGAGCCTGTAATATAGATGTCGAACCTGTGAGAGTTGTATAAGCTGTTGATTGTAAGTTCAAATTTATTGCATAACTGAATTTCGTCAATAATCAGTACATTGGATTTATCTGCATTGTATAATTTTTCGCAGTGATCATTGAGCATTTTGTAGGACTTAAGATCATCGTATTTTAAATCAGCAAAATCAATGTAGATAATGTTGGCATTGCTCTCATTTGCAATAATCCAGTCCATATAAGCCTTGATCAATTCCGACTTTCCTGCTCTGCGCAGACCTGTGATTATTTTTATATCAGGGGTATTTCTTAGTCTTTTCAGTCGTTCTAAGTAGTTTTGGCGTTCAATGTATTTCATAGCGGTTCGAATTTTGTGTTTACTTTTTCAAATTTAATTATAGTACCACTTTCGAAACTTTCAAAAATTTTGACTTTCGAAAGTAAAGTGTCAATTTACTTTCGAAACTTTAAAAAAATTTGAGTTTTGAAAGTGAATTTTTATGAAAGTACAAACTAATGATTAAATGCTTGGAAAGGAAGTAACAAATAGGTGAATTATAGAAAGCTTGGGATGGAGAACAGAATCTCCTGCGCTGTGGCAGGAGATTGTATCAATATATTAGGCTGCGATTGTATTCTCTTTTCTGAGAGCTGCTTTAACCATAGCCGCATTGCGTTCCTTGCGTTTCTGCTTGCGCACGGTTAGAACCCAAGATACAAAGGCAAAGATAGAAACCACAAAAACAATCACAGAAGCCAGAGCGTTGATCTCAGGTGACAGACCACGTCTTACACTTGAGAAGATCAGCATAGGCAGTGTTGTGGAGTTTGGTCCTGCTACGAAACTTGCAATAACCAGATCATCCATTGACATGGTGAAGCTCAGCAGGAAGGCTGCAACTTCTGCAGGCATAATTGCAGGCAGAATAATTACAAAGAAAACCTTCATCGGACCTGCTCCAAGATCTTTTGCCGCTTCCTCAATGGATACATCCAGCTCAACGAATCTTGAGCGGATAACCACAGTAGCATATGCAGAACAGAAGGTTACGTGGGCAATCCAGATGGTAATCATTCCTCTGTCTGAGAAGATAGGAATAATATCGCTTAAAGTTACGAAAAGTAACAGCAGTGCCAGACCTGTGATAACTTCAGGCAGAATCATAGGTGCAGTCATAAACAGCAGGAAGGCGCTTTCGCCTGTGAACTTCTTAATTCTGACCATAACAAATGCTGCCAGAGTTCCAATTATTACTGAAGCAATAGCTGACATAACAGCGATGGTCATAGAAATACCAACTGCAGTTATGATGGCATCATTATTCATCAGAGCTCGATACCATTTCAGTGAGAAATTGGTCCAAACCGTAACCATCTTTGACTCGTTGAAGGAGTAAACCACCAGAGTCATGATTGGCAGATACAGGAAAATCAGAGTCAGTGTCAGAATTACAAATCTGAACAGGGTACTCTTGGTATTCTTATTTAAGATCATAATTCCCCCTGTTTACGCTGATTTTTGAAGAACCAGATAATAGGTATTGCCATAACTGTAAGCATGGTAATTGCAACGGATGAAGCAAGAGGCCAGTCTCTGTTGTTGAAGAATTCCTGCCAGAGGATTCTGCCGATAAGAATAGAGTCCTTACCACCGAGCAGTTCAGGAATTACGTACTCACCGATTGCAGGGATGAATACCAGCATTGATCCTGCAATAATACCACTGCGGGTCTGTGGTACCAGCGCATGGAAGAAAGTCTTTACAGGACGGCAGCCAAGATCCTGAGCTGCTTCAATCAGACTGTAGTCAACCTTCATCAGTGATGAGAATAATGGCAGTACCATATAAGGCAGATAACAGTAAACAATACCTATATATACAGCCAGATCAGTCTGCAGCATATGCAGCGGATGATCAATGATGCCGATACTCATCAGAATATCATTGATAAGACCGTCTCTCTTTAAAATAGTCATCCAGGCATAGATTCTTACCACGAAGGAAGTCCAGCTTGGCATGATTATCAGAATAAACAGAATATTGCGGGTGGCACTCTTTGAGGTTGCAAGTGCCCAGGCAATAGGATAGCCGATAATCAGACATAAAAGAGTAGAGAATGCCGCTACCTGAATTGACTTCAGATAGGAACGCATGTAGGTTCCATCCGGATCAATAAAGATATTGGTGTAGTTTTCCAGATGCAGAATAATCTGCATTGCCCCTTCCTCAAAGGTAACAATTGGGGAATAAGGAGGAATTGCAATTTCTGTTACTGAAAAAGAAATCTTAAAGATAATCAGAAATGGGATCAGGAAGAACAGAATCATCCATACATAAGGTAAAAAGATGATTGCTCTTTCTCTTAAGGTAATCTTTCTGCCTGGAACATACCTAGGTGGAGGACGGTGTCCCTTTGACCCAGGGGTTCTAATCATATTTGAACTTATTAAAGCCATTGATGTAATCTTCTCTATATTCTAATGATGAGTTAGAAGGTCAGGGCAATACAGGATTCAGGATCCCAGCTCAGATAAACCTTGTCATCCCAGGTTGGAAGACCAACATTGAATCTGTCAACATTAGGCAGAGTAGAGGTAATGATTCTTCCTGATGGCAGACGTACATAGTAAATTGAGATATCACCAAGATAAGCGATATTCTCTACGGTACCTTCACACCAGTTGGTCTGCTCGGCAGGTTCCTCGTGGGAGATATAGACCTTCTCTGGTCTCATGGCAATAGATACAGGCATTCCGTCGGCAATATCGATATCGTGCAGAAGCTCGATTGGACGAGGGAAATCATTACACTGAATTACAGAGTGCTTGTTGTCTGATTTTGTCAGAATGCAGTCGAACATGTTAACCTGACCGATGAACTCTGCAGAGAATCGGCAGTTAGGGTTCTCATAGATTTCACGAGGTCCGCCAATCTGTACGAACTCTCCACGATCCATAATGGCAATACGATCAGCCATGGTCATAGCCTCTTCCTGATCGTGTGTAACCATAAGGCAGGTAACGCCAACGGAGTTGATGATGTCTACAAGCTCCAGTCTCATCTGTTCACGCAGTTTCTTATCCAAAGCACCCATAGGCTCATCTAGAAGCAGCAGGCGAGGTTCCTTTGCAAGTGATCTTGCAAGTGCCACACGCTGTCTCTGTCCACCTGAAAGCTGGTAAGGGCGTCTGTCAACGTAATCCTCCATGTGTACCAGTTTCAGCATTTTTTCAACTCGTGCATTGATAACATCACGTGGAAGCTTTTCCTGCTTTAAACCAAAGGCAATATTCTGGCGAACAGTCATATATGGGAACAGAGCATATGACTGGAACATCATGTTTAAGGTTCTCTTATATGGAGGAAGGTTAACAATATCCTCTCCATCAAGAATAATATGACCTTCTGATGGCTGTTCAAAACCGGCCAGCATTCTCAAAAGGGTAGACTTGCCGCAGCCTGAAGAACCGAGCAGGGCAAAGATTTCTCCTTCATAGATGGTCAGATCAACATTATTAACAGCAGTAAAGTTACTGAAATTTTTTGTAAGTCCCTTAATCTGCAGAATAGGCTTTTTGTTCTGCTCTACAGGTGAAGCTTTCTGTCCTGGAAGCTCACCTGGTCTGTGAATCTGTTTTTGTGTGCTGTATTCGTTTGGTTTGTTTACCATTGGGGCAGCCCCATAATCGCCAGTATCTTTCACGCACGAAATCTCCGAAATAAAGAGAAAAAATGTTTATTTTTTTGTGAAAAGGATCTTAAAGGAAATGAGATAACAGTCAACCTTTTTTTTGATATATTTGCGCATTGCTTTAATTTTTCTTTTCAGAGCTGTTTTCAGCTTAACATCCTTATAGTACAGCTCTTTTTTCTCTTGAAAAGATTCTAGAGAATAGCTGCCTAATCTGATAGACTTGTCAGAAGACTTATATAAGGTTTGTTACAGGCAGAAAATCTATATGGATAATGTTTTTTCTCAGGGAGAGGATACTTTCCTTTTTGGTCCGAATCAGGAGAATGAGGTTGGTCGTCAGATAAAATATCTTGGAGGTTCCAAGGTTCTTGTGATCTATTCTAAATTGTCATCTTCCATTGGCAATCTTTTAGATAAGGTCAGACGCTCTCTGCGCAACAGCGGTCTTGATTATACTGAATTAGGGGAATCCTATGTAAATCCAAGAATTTCCACTGTTTTTGACGGTATCAAAATCTGCAAGACAGAAGATGTGGATTTTATTCTGGCTGTAGGTTCTACATCTGTTTGTTCCGTAGCCAAGGTTATTGCCGCCGGAGCAGTTTTTGAAGACAGCTTTTATGAGATGTTCAAAAATAACAGTGATATTGAAAAAGCTCTGCCTCTTGCCGTAATCAGTACCTCTATCTGCGGTGGCTGCGCTACCTCTAGAGAAGTCACTGTCTTTAACCGCCTTGAGGATGGAAGTCTAAAATACTTTGACTGTTCATCAGAGGTTCTTACTCCTAAGTTTATAATTTATAATCCTGAACTTTGTACTGTCAGTTCTTCAAATTACGCCTTCAATTTTGTAAGGCTGCTGGATGTGCTCTTTCGAAGATATTTTGAAGTCAACAAGAATACAGTTCTGGCTGAAAAAATGCTGGAAGCTACAATCAAGACTGTTCTTATAATGTTTGCAAAGATTAAGGACAAGCCAAACGATGTTGACTGTATAACCAATCTGATGTGGGCAAGTCTTTCGGCATATGTAAATCCGATGCTTAACTACAATGATGAGGCCTGTGTCCCTATTTTAGAGAAGGCCCTGATTTCTGTTTATGACTGTAATCCAGAAGAGGCAGCAAGTATTATTATTCCTGCCTGGTTTAAATTTGTACTTAAGAAAAAGGAACTGCAGATAGCAAAACTGGGCTCTACTGCCTTTGATATTCCTTACAATTTTTCTGATGTCGGAATTACAGCTTCCCAGACCGTGGATTTTATCAAACGCAGATTTGAGGCTTTAAAGCTGCCGGTAAAACTGTCTGAATTAAACGGTAATGCAGGGGATATTGAAAAGATATTAAAGAAGGTTGGTTTTCCTGAGATAAAAACTATCGGAACCAATGAGCATTACACCCAGACTGACTGTGAGGTTATTCTGTCTCTGGCGCTCTAATCATTAAGAGAAAAAAGCAAATTCAAGAATAATCGAGGTGATAATGTGTGCTATCACCTTATATATTTGCCACTGATGGCTTCTATTTGTCGTGGAGAGTATGTCATTTTTGGATATAATCAAAACATCAAGTAGAAAAGGAAACTGCTTAAAGTCAGAGTGTTCTGTTAAATTACTTAATAATCCTTAAGGTCAGGCATCTTTTGATTTATTTCGTCTTAAGAACAGGTTTTTTTCAGATAGTTGAAGCAGGAATTTTGTAGAAAGCCTATAAATTTATAGCTTTTTATATATTTTTATATGTTTTTATAGTTCCAAACTAGCGGAGAGATGGTTCCTGATCTGGTAATAACGGTAAATAAGGGCTTGCCTGATGAGTGTATCTATCTTATCGAGCTTAAGTATCTGACCAAGAAAGATGTTGCCCATAAGAGTAGAGAAGGAAAACAAAACAGACTGGTAAATAAAGCAAACGAAGAGTTTGATAACTATAAATCAGCTCTCGACTTTAAAGGCAGGAATGTTAAAGCCTATGCCATGGTCTTTGCTGGACCTGAGTGTGTTTACTGGCATCTTCAGTAGAGTCTCTTCTAGTTCTCCTAATAAGCTGATACTGAGAAGAATCCGGCTTAAATTCAAATTAATTCTAGAGATCTGTTCGAAAAAACATATCAATATATCTACACGTTTTCTTAATAATCTTTTTTTTCAAATTTGTTTTTTTGTAATTTTCGCTAACTATGCGCTACTGTATTTACACAAGAGTAATTAAAACTTTTTCTTGATATTTTATCTTGTATGTTGTACGAAAAAGAATAAATTGAATGTTTATCAAGTAATAGGCACGCTAAAACCACGCAGTTTACTGCGGGGATAAAGCGTGCCGATTAGAAAATGGATATTTTCTAATCAGGTGTGTTCTGTTG
>NZ_CACVSS010000037.1:0-19935 GCF_902756765.1 uncultured Succinivibrio sp.
AATTGCAGTGAAGAGGCAGTCCTGCTCTTTGAGTACCGGTACAGTTCTTCCCCTTGGTGTTGGCTGAACCGCAATTACTCTTCCGTTGAACAGGTTCTGTTTGTTCATGTGGTAGACCATCCAGTCGATAAAGCAGCGGATAAAATTACCTTCTCCGAACTGAATTGCCTTTACTGGAAGATCAGATTTGCACTCTGGTTTTAATGCAAGGTTTAGTTTTGTCATTTTGTTGTCCGTTTTGAATTAACTTTAATTTTGTAACTTATAGATGTCTGCAGTTTTCACTGTATATAGGTTTGTGCTTTTTTACTTAAAATCCGATTTCAACTTTAAGCATGTCTGCACCATGGTCAGTAAAAAACACAAGGGCCTGAGAGAGCTCGTCGAGCTTATGGGGGCTGTTAACAGTCTTTTTAAGAACAGCCTTCCCAAACCAAATCGAATTGATAGGATTGAGAAACTGCTTTCTAAGCGTAATTCTAGAGGCGAATACATTTATGTATTCCTTATGTTTAAATTTAGATTGTTATTAAAAATGGTCGTTATGTTGTTACGAACCTAAACAGTAAAAAGCAACGTTTATGCCAAGATGAGAATATGCTGAAAATAAAGGAAATTTAAAGATTGATGTTTCAAAATTAAACAAAGTGTGCAAAAATAATGTTTCAAGGTGTTTAAAAAGTAAACATTATTTTATGAATAGGTTCACAAAAATCTAGTCGCTGATTTTTTAGAAGATGTTTTTTTATTGTAATATTTTTTTTGTGTTACGACATAAATAACATCTGAACATATTAATAGTATTTTTCAATTTTTACTCAAAAGCAGTCAAAAGGCGTTTAATATGAAGGATTCAATCGTATTTTTTGCTCCTAATTCCAGAATCGCAGCACTAGCTACAAATGCCATTTCTCAAATGAATCTTTCAATTCCAGTGGAAGAGGCAATTGACTATGAGGCGGTTGAACTGCTGCATAAATACCCTTCATGCAAGGTTGCAATCAGCCGAAGTGGTACCGCAGATCTCCTTCGCGGAGTAAAGGGACTATCGGTTGTTGATATAACTGCCTCTTTTTATGAAATACAGCGCGGAATCAGTAAGCTGATTGAAAAGAGATGCAAGAATATCAGTGTGATAAGTCAGCATAACTTTATAGGTCTTACCCATGCTGAGTTCAATGTTGGAGACGTAAAGGTCACACTTAATCCCTGCAAAAACACAGAAGATATTATTTCAACAGTTGAACGTCGAGTTGACAGTGGAACAGACGGTGTTTTAGGCTGTGTTCTGGCTATAGAAACAGCCAAATCCCATAATCTGATTGTGGAGCCTTTAGAGTCAGACTTCTTCTCTATTAAAAAAGTTATTCTTCAGGCATTGGAACTGCTCGAATATCTTAATGTCAGCCAGAAGAATTTCGAGTGTATGGAATCTGTTCTTGATAACATTGATGAAGGTGTGATTTTTTTTGATTCAGACAACAAGCCTGCAATTTACAACGAGTGTGCCTTTAAGCTGATGCAGCCTGAGTCTAAGGAGCAGTGGTTTCACAAACTTGAAGAGTATATGAATAGGGCAAACAGTGTTCCAAGAGTTGTTAACCTTAATAAGAACAAGGTTCTGTTTCGCAGTATTCCATTATCTGGAAATAAATTTATTTCGGGAAACAAAACCAGCAGTAATGTAGTAATCATGCAGGATAGCACTGCAATTGAGGAAAATGCGAAAAATATTAAGATTTCCACTTATGAGAAAGGTCTTTTTGCCCGACGTAGCTTTAAGGATATCAGATTTGAATCTCTAGTTATGGAAGATGCCGTAGCGCTGGCCAAACGTTTTTCTAATTCTGATTCAACAGTTATGCTTTTTGGAGAAACCGGTGTGGGTAAGGAAGGATTCGCTCAGAGTATTCATAATAATTCTCCTCGCTCTAAAAAGCCTTTTGTTTCAGTCAACTGTGCCTCTCTTCCTCAGGGGCTGGTGGCATCTGAGCTGTTCGGTTATGCAGAAGGTGCCTTCACTGGAGCACGCAGCTCTGGTAAGAAAGGACTGTTTGAGCTGGCTCAGGGCGGAACCATCTTTCTCGATGAGATCACAGAAATCCCTCTTGAGGTTCAGAGTCAGTTCCTTCGTGTGATTCAGGAACGTGAGGTTATGCGTATCGGAGATGATCGCATTATTCCTCTGGATATTCGTATTATCTGTGCTTCTAACAAAAAGATCCTGCCTTTATGTGAACAGGGTAAGTTCAGATATGATCTTTACTATAGACTTAATGTTCTGCAGCTGACCATTCCTCCTTTACGTGAGCGAGGAAGGGATGTTCTGGTGCTGTTTAAGGCATTTATGGCAGAATTCCTTCATAAGAATGAAGAGGATATTGAGTTTGACGACAGCATCCGATCTGTTCTTTTAGGCTATTCTTGGCCGGGTAATGTCCGTGAACTGCGTAACTTTGCAGAGGCACTGTCTTTTTACGGTGACGAGATCAAAGTATCTAATGTTTTAAATATATTAAATCATGACAAGGAAGTGGTTTCTGCCGGAGGAGAAGGTGGTAGTCAGGTTCTGAATTTTAAGGATGATATGCCTCTTTCTGAGATTGAGAAGGAGTATTATCGTTATATGCTAGAACGTCATTCAAATGCTGAGGTTGCAAAACTTGCTGGAATATCAAGAACTTCCTTGTGGAGAAAGCTTAAGGCTCTTGGTCTAAGCGATTAGCTACTATACAAAAATGTCAGATTTGTTTTGTGTGATACATATCAAGTCTAAAAGTTTCAAACTGAAACGTTTTGGAACACAGTTTAATATCCAAAACGTTTCATCTATAAACATCAAATAAAATTATCTTTAATTTTCAATAAAATAAATAATTGGCACAATCGTTGCTTTTATAGAAACATAAAAATAATTTATTTAGATACACATGACAAAGAGCAACAATGGAACCAACTTTCCATTACCACATCAAATAATTTTTGTTTTGATGTTCTTCTGTCCCTGTTTAGACTATGTGCAAAGATTTTAAGTTAGCAGGATTTGTCAGCGCATAGGCCATTACAGAAGCTGTTTAGCTTTAAATTCTAAATAATATTATCAGCCAGCCTTAATGGACTGGTTAATCAAATAAGAAAAAATCAATATTAGTTTTGTAAAAAGGATATAGGAGTATTCTATGGCAAAAGGGTTGCTGCTTGTAGGAGAGCCAATGGGCCTCCTGATTGCAAAGCAGGAAGGTGCTCTGGAGACTGTTAGAGATTATTCACTGGCAGTTGCAGGTGCAGAATTCAACGTTGCAACCGGAATTTCAAGACTTGGTCTTAAAGTTTCCTATCTAACCAAGCTTGGAGATGATCCTTTTGGAAAACTGATTGAATCAACTTTAAGAGGAAATGGAATTGATTCTGGACTTGTAAGCTATTCATCAAAAGAGCGTACAGGTTTCATGATGAAGGGAAAGGTCTCAAAAGGCGATCCTCAGATTTTCTATTTCAGAGCTGGTTCTGCTGCATCAACTCTATCTGAGAGTGATGTTGAAAAGATTGATTTTACCAGATTCTCTCACATTCACCTTACAGGCATTGCACCTGCTCTTTCAGAGACTACCCTGAAGGCCGTCTACAAAATGATTGAGCTAGGCCGTAAGGCGGGTCTTTATATTTCCTTTGATCCTAACCTAAGACCTCAGTTATGGTCCAGCCGTGAACTGATGGTCAAGACCCTCAATGAGCTGGCCTCAAAGGCTGATCTGGTAATGCCAGGTGACGGTGAGGGAGATATTTTATGCGGTTCATCAGAACCAGAAAAAATTGCAGCATTTTACCAGAAGCTTGGTGCAAAGAGCGTTATTGTTAAGTGCGGCCCTCAGGGTGCCTTTTATTCTACTCCTGACAAGAGCGGTAAGGTTGCCGGCTTTATTATCGATAAGGTTGTAGATACCGTAGGTGCCGGTGATGGTTTTGCTGCCGGAGTGCTGTCAGGTCTTATGGAAGGAATTGATTTTGATAAGGCTGTTGAGCGCGGCTGTGCCATCGGCGCAATTCAGTGTACCTTCACTGGGGACAATGAAGGTCTGCCAACACCTGAGCAACTGAAGGAATTTATGTCATCTCACAAGCGCAGAGATTTTTAGGAGATAAAGATGAAATTTAAAGTTTTAAGCGATATTGAATCAGTCGGCATTGTGCCTCTGGTTGTCCTTGAGGATGCAAAACAGGCAGCTCCTTTAGCTCAGGCATTATGTGACGGTGGAATTCCTATTGCAGAGGTTACCTTCCGTACTGCAGCAGCGGCTGATGCAATCAGAATCATGGCTGAGGAATGTCCTAACATGCTGGTTGGCTCAGGTACTGTTCACAATGTTGATCAGGCATGGGCAACCCTGGATAACGGTGGCAAGTTTGTAATTACCCCAGGTTTTAATCCAAAGGTTGTGGACTGGTGCTTAAAGCATAATCTGGCCATCTGTCCAGGTACCGTAACTCCATCAGATCTGGAGCAGGCTTTAGACTTCGGTTTAGAGGTTGTTAAGTTCTTCCCTGCAGCAGCCTATGGCGGCACTAAGACCTTAAAGGCACTGGCAGGTCCTTATGCTTCAATCAAGTTTGTGCCAACAGGCGGAGTAAATCTGGACAACCTTTCAGAGTATCTGAGCCTCAAGAACGTCGCCGCAGTAGGCGGAAGCTTTGTACCAGATCCTAAGATGGTAAAGGCCGAGGATTATGAGGGGATCAGTGCTGCCTGCAGAGATATTCTCAAGAAGGTTAAGGATATCAGATCCTAAGATTTCCGGGGGCAGAATATATTTCGAATCCCTATTCAAGCAACTTTGTTTATTTATATTTAACTAAAAACTACCTAATCATAAGGAGATTATTATGAGTATTAAGAAAATTCTTGGAACCGCATTAGCTGTTGCTTCTATTTTAGGCTTTGCAGCTTCAGCTGAGGCAAAGACCACTGTTCGTATTTCTCACACTCAGATTGAGACTCACCCAGACCATATCGGTTTTGTTGCTTTCAAGAACTTTGTTGAGAGCAAGGCTGGTGACAAGTACGACGTTAGAATTTTCCCTAACAGTTCATTAGGTGCTAATGAGAAGGTTCTTGAGCTGGTTAAGATGAATTCTGTTCAGTTCCTGTCAGTATCAACTGCAAACATTGAATCATTCAACAAGAAGTATGCAGTATTCTCAGTTCCTTTCCTGTTTACCTCAGAAGATAACTTTGAAAAGTTTATTACTGATCCAGAAGTTCTTTCTGAGTTAGGCTCAGATGCTCAGAAGGATGGTTTCAGACCATTAGGCGCTTTTACTGCCGGTACCCGTAATTTCTACTCAAAGACCCCAATCAACACAGTTGACGATCTGAAGGGCAAGAAGTTCCGTGTTCAGGCTGGTCCTACCAACGTTAAGATGATGGAAGCCTTCGGTGCAGCTGCAACTCCAATGAGCTTCGGTGAAGTTTATTCTGCTTTACAGCAGGGTGTTATTGACGGTGCAGAGAACAATGAGCTAGCTCTTACCGATCAGAAGCACGGTGAGGTTTGCAAGTACTTCTCATATGATGGTCACCAGATGTGTCCTGATCTGATTGTTGCTTCAGAGAAGTTCCTTTCAAAGTTAAGCGACGAGGATCGTAAGTTATTCGAGGATGCAGCCAAGGAAGCTCAGAAGGCAGAGTTCGAGGCTTGGCACAAGAGAATTGCTGAGGCTAAAGAACAGGCTAAGAAGATGGGCGTAACCTTCATTGATGTTGATGCTAATGCATTCCGTGAGAAGGTTCTACCTTTACACCAGCAGCTTCTAAATGAAAACCCAGCTATGAAGGCTATGTACGATAAAGCTTCAGCCTTTGACGCATCAAACAATAAATAATTCATAAAACGGAGCGATAAATGCAAAGCCTAAGACAAATTCTGGACAAGGTACTGATTACCATATGTGTTGTTCTCTTCATTGAGATGACCATTGTAGGTACTTACCAGATTGTAACCCGTTACTTCTTTAATTCCCCAAGTACAATCTCTGAGGAAATAGTAACCTATAGCTTCACCTGGCTTTCAATCCTTGGTGCAGCTAGTGTCTTCGGCAAGAGAGGTCATCTTTGCATGACCTTCTTCTCTGCCAAATTTACAGGCAGAAAAAAGGCCTATCTGGACATTTTTTCTGAACTTTGTGTAATGCTTACCGCAGTTTCGCTTCTGATCTATGGTGGTTACATCATGTCTACTGAGAATTTCTCCCAGGAAACAGCATCTCTGGGTATCAGTATGGGATTCATGTACGCAGTTCTCCCAATTTCGGGTGTAATTATCTGCCTGTACGGTCTCCTAAATCTATTAGACATATTCAAGGTATTATCCTCTCCTGACGTTGACCGCTACGGTGTCAGTGCAGAGTCATAATTCCCTGATTCAACCACGATTCTTATAAACGGAGGGGAGAGGTTCTCCCCTCATTTAAGGAAGACAGATATGACTGTTATTGTAAGTATTCTTTTGGCTGTTTGCCTCGTCGGTCTACTGATCCTTGGAACTCCAATCTGTATTGCAATTGCTATTTCATCAGTAGTTGCAGGTGGAGTTGCTCTGGACTTTGACATGATGCTGCAGACAGGCGCACAGCGTACCTTCACCGGTATCTCTGTATTTACTCTGATTGCTATTCCATTCTTTATTCTGGCTGGCGATATCATGAATCAGGGCGGTATTGCACTGCGTCTGATGAACTTCGCCCGTCTTCTGGTTGGCAGATTACCAGGCTGTTATGCTCATACTAATGCTATGGCTAACATGATGTTCGGTGCAATTTCCGGTTCTGGTGTTGCAGCTGCTTCTGCCATGGGTTCAATTGTTGGCCCTATTGCCGAGAAGGAAGGTTATGAGCGTGATTATATGGCAACCGTAAATATTGCCACAGCTCCTACCGGACTTTTAATTCCACCAAGCAATGTTTTAATTACCTACGCACTGGTATCAGGCGGTACCTCTGTTGCAGCTTTATTTATCGCAGGTTATATCCCTGGTATTCTATGGGGCTTAGTCTGCATGATTCTTGCTGGTTTCCTTGCTCACCGCAGAGGTTACAAGAAGGATTCCCAGAAGATCACTTTACCAATCGCAATGAAGATCACCTTTGATGCTCTTCCATCACTGTTATTGATTGTGCTGGTTATTGGCGGTATCGTAGCTGGTGCTTTCACCGCAACCGAAGGTGCTATTGTTGCAGTAGTTTATTCTCTGATTCTGTCTTTATGCTACCGTACCATCAATCTTAAGAAACTGCTTAAGATTTATGCAAATTCAGTACAGATGACAGGCATTATTATTCTTCTGATTGGCGTATCCTCAATCATGTCATGGGTAATTTCATTTGTTAATATCCCTGATGCTGTAGGTGAGCTTTTAAGAGGCGTTTCAGAGAGCAAGATTGTGATCATGCTGATCATCAATATTGTGCTGCTGTTTGTTGGTACCTTCCTGGATACCACTCCTGCAGTTCTGATCTTTACCCCAATCTTCCTGCCAATTGCACAGTCATGCGGTATTTCACCAGTTGAGTTCGGTATCATTATTACCTTCAACCTATGTATTGGTCTGATTACTCCACCTGTAGGCAACATTCTGTTTGTGGGTGTTAAGGTTGGAAAGACAACCATTGAGAGGGTAATTAAGCCTTTATTACCTTACTATGCACTGATCTTCATGGTGTTAATGATGATCACATATCTGCCATTCCTATCCAGTTATCTTGCATACCTGGCAGGTTACCCAGAAGCTTTAGGTCCTGTTTCAAAAGATATGCTCGGATTGACGCCGTAACTTTCTGATTTCTTAAATGCGATCCGCATGCTGATGCGGATCCTGAACCAGTTTAATTCATATTTAATTAGCGAGATTTAAAAATGAAAAAGTTTTTAGATAAGGATTTTATGCTTGAAAATGACACAGCCTGCAGACTTTATCATGAACATGCTGCAAAAATGCCTATCATTGATTACCACTGCCATATCAATCCACAGCAGATTGCTGAGAACTATAAGTTCAGAAACATTACTGATGCATGGCTGTCCGGCGACCACTACAAATGGCGTGTAATGAGATCAAACGGTTATCCTGAGAGTCAGATTACCGGTTCTGAGAGCTCTGATTATGAGAAGTTTGAGGCTTTCGCTAAATCTCTGCCTTTAGCTTTCGCTAACCCAATGTACCATTGGACCCATTTAGAGCTTCAGAGATACTTTGACATTTCTACTCCTCTTAACGAGCGTACCTGCAAGGAAATCTGGGAAAAGTGCAATGAAAAGTTAGCTTCCGACAACTTCAGAGTCTGTGACATTATCCGCAAGTCAAATGTTAAGTTAATCTGTACCACCGATGATCCTGGTGATTCACTTGAGTGGCACAAGAAAATAGCTGCTGACAGTTCAGCACCTTGCAAGGTTTTACCTGCATGGCGTCCTGACAAGGCAATGAAGATTGAAAAGCCTGAGTTTGCTTCATATGTAGAGCATATTTCAAAGCTGACCGGCAAGAAGATTGATTCCTGCAAGGCATTCTTTGAGGCTATCGATGAGAGAATGAAGTTCTTCAACGATATGGGCTGTCGTGCTGCTGATCACGGTATTGATTATGCGTACTGCAAAGTTGTATCTGACAGTGAACTTGAAAGAATCTATGAGAAAGGTCTGGCTAATGAAGCTTTAACTTCAGAGGAGATTGAGGCTTACAAGTCAATGATTCTTCTGCATCTGGCAGAAGGCTACACCAAGTATGGCTGGGTAATGCAGATTCACTATGGAGCAATCCGTGATCCAAACACCAAGATGTTCAAACTTCTTGGCGCAGACACTGGTTTTGACTACATGGGCAACCGTCCATGTGCCGAGGCAATCGGTATTTTAATGAACGAGCTTACTCAGAGAAACGCTCTTCCAAAGACTATCTGGTATTCATTGAATCCTGCTGATAACGGTCCTATTGCTACTGCAATCGGTGCTTTCCAGGGACCAGAGGCCAAGGGTAAGATTCAGCAGGGGTCTGCATGGTGGTTCAATGATTCATATCAGGGAATGGTTGATCAGATGACTTCTTTTGCAAATCTCTCTGTATTCGGTAACTTCCTTGGCATGCTGACCGATTCACGTTCATTCCTCTCTTACACCAGACATGAATATTTCCGCCGCATTATGTGCAACTTTATCGGTACTTATGTTGAGAAGGGAATGTATCCAGAGGATATGGATTTCCTAGGTAAGATGGTAGAGGATATTTCCTTCAACAACACCAACCGTTATTTCGGTTTCAACGTCTGATTCTAAATCAGATTTATAAAAGTCCATTCTCCCCTTGAACAGGGGGAATGGTCAGAGAACAGCATTAGATTTAAAGAATTATTATTGGAGTCAGTCAGATATGATGCATATGTCCTTTCGCTGGTATGGTCCAGAGCAGGATCCTATTACTTTAGATAAGATCCGTCAGATTGGTGGTATGGAAGGCGTTATCACCGCACTTCATGAAATTCCTGCAGGTGAGGTTTGGCCTGAGGAAAAAGTTTTAGAGCGTAAACATTTTGTTGAGAAGGCTGGCTTAAAGCTGATGGGCATTGAGAGTATCAATGTTCATGAGGATATTAAATATGGTGCTAACACTCGTGACAAATATATTGAGAACTATATCAAATCACTTGAGGCTGTTGGTAAATGCGGTATACATCTTGTCTGTTATAACTTTATGCCTGTTTTTGACTGGACTAGAACTGATCTGGCTCAGCCTCTGGAAGATGGTTCAACAGCTCTGGGCTATAACGGTAAAATCTGTGAAGGATTAAGTGCCGAAGAGATGTTTGATTACATCATCAAGAATTCAAATGGCTTTGAAATGCCAGGCTGGGAGCTTAACCGCAGAAGCGAAATAACCGCTGAAATCAAGAAATTCGCAGGAATGACCGCAGATGATCTGCGTGCAAACTTTAAGTATTTCTTAGATGCCATTATGCCAACCTGTGAGAAATACAATATCAAGATGGGCGTCCATCCGGATGATCCTGCCTATGACTTATTTGGACTGCCTCGTATCTGCAAATGCGAAGAGGATCTGGTAAAGATTGCAAGAATGAACAGTTCACCTTACAACGGCTTTACCTTATGTACCGGATCTTTAGGCAGCAATCCTGCTAATGATATTCCTAAGATTATCCGCAACAAGGAAATCAGCTCCAGAATCCATTTTGCTCATGTTCGTAACGTAAAGCATACCGGCGATCATCAGTTCCATGAGAGTTCTCATGTTTCACGTGAAGGTTCACTGGATATGTATGAGATTATGAAGGCTCTGGTTGAAGTTGGTTTCAACGGTGTTGTTCGTCCTGATCATGGTCGTGAGATCTGGGGCGAGAAAGCCCGTCCAGGCTATGGTCTTTATGACAGAGCATTAGGTGCAACCTATCTGCAGGGACTAGAAGAGGCAATCCGTAAGGATAAGGGAATGAATTACCCTGACAACATCTATTCAACAGAACAGTCTTTAATCTGGTAATAACAAAGTCTTTCACTGCTGCCCTGACAACAGGGCAGTGATATAACGAATAAGGATTACGCTTTAATATGAAAGTTACAGAAAAAGGAATTGAGCTGGACAAGAGTGCATTTGAGAAGGCTTCGATTGCACTTCCTATGTATTCTGTTTCAGAAGTTCGTCGCAGAACCTGTGAGCATCCTTTATGGGTTCACATGGGTGCAGGAAATATTTACCATGCATTCATCGCTTCAGTTCAGCAGGATCTTCTGAATAGAAAACTTTCTGACAGGGGTATTGTAACTTTATCAACAAGAAGCGGAGAAACCAGAGAGAAAATCGAAAAGCCTCATGATAATCTGGTACTTGGAGTAACTCTGCTTCCTGATTCCTCAACAAAGATGCAGGTTATCGGCGCAACTGTCTGTGATCTTCTTTTAAATGGAGAGGATAAGGCGGATGAGGCACGTGCTGTTGAGATGTTTAAAGATAAGTCTCTGCAGCTTATGTCCTTTACCATTACAGAAAAAGGTTATTCTCTCAAGGGCATTGACGGCTCATTTACTCCAGTAGTCCTTGAAGATTTTAAAAATGGTCCAAAGAGCGCAAAACACGGTATGTCCATAACCTGTGCTCTCTTATATGAGCGTTATCTTGCCGGAAAGTATCCTATCTCTCTGGTTTCAATGGATAACTGTTCTAACAACGGAACTATTCTGCAGCATTCGGTTGTAACCATTGCAGAAAAATGGGTAGAGAACGGATTCTGTGAGAAAGGCTTTTTAGATTATCTCAAGGATGAAAATACTGTAGCATTCCCTTGTTCAATGATAGATAAGATTACTCCAAGACCTGATCCTGATATTGAAAAAATGTTAAAGGATTTGGGGGTAGAGGACATGGAGAGCATAAAGACCTCAAAGGGTACTTATATTGCTCCATTTGTTAATGCAGAAAAGCCTCAGTATCTGGTAATAGAGGATCGTTTCCCAAATGGAAGACCTCCTCTGGAGAAGGCCGGTGTACTGTTTACTACTAAAAAAGGTGTTGAGCTGTGTGAACGCATGAAGGTTACCACCTGTCTTAACCCTCTGCATACTGCGCTTGCTGTATATGGCTGTGTACTTGGCTATAAGAAGATTGCAGATGAAATGGATGACAGGGAGCTGGTTTCACTGGTTAAGAAGCTTGGCTATGATGAGGGCCTTAAGGTTGTTGAGGATCCTAAGATTCTAAATCCTGAAGCTTTCCTCTCTGAGGTAATTGAACAGCGTCTTGTAAACCGAGCTCTGCCTGATACTCCACAGCGTATTGCAACAGATACCTCACAGAAGGTTCCGGTACGTTTTGGTGAAACTTTAAAGAGCTACATTCGTCTTGGCCTTGATACCTCAAAGCTGGTTGCTCTTCCTTTAGCAATAGCAGGATGGCTGCGTTATCTTCTTGGTATTGATGACAACGGTAAAGAGTTTGTCTTATCTGATGATCCTCAACTTGAGACCCTTAAGAAATATCTAGAAGGTATAACCTTAGGTTCAGATGCTGACATCAGCTTAAAAGTTCGTCCAATTCTTTCTAATAAAGTTATTTTCGGAGTTGATCTGTATGAGGCTGGAGTAGGGGAGAAGATAGAGAAGATCTTCCGTGAAGAAATTGCCTCTGTTGGAGCAGTTCGCAATACTTTAAAGAAATACCTTGGCTAATAATTCTTTATAAGATCCTTATGTTATCCTAACATGGTTACTCTCTCTTCCTTTAATATAGTGGGGAAGAGAGTTTTTTTTCTGGATGTCTTTCTTTTAATTTCCTGCCTGTTCCGGCTCACCATCAACATTCTTTTAACATACTGGAGTAGCTCCTATCTATTCTATTCAGCGCAAATCTGGTTAAATTCAGAGAATGAAAATCACAGTTTTGTAAGCGTTTTCTTTACGATCTTTTGGAGCAAAGCTCTTTCCTTTATTATGCTCTCAACTTTTTTGAACTTATTCAAAAAACGAGCTTTTTTATCAGTTTTTTTTATGTTTTTTGAGAAAACACAGGGTATTTATTAGAAAAAAATAGGATCATAATCAAAAAAAGGACAACAGAAAAAACAACAGTCCAGAAAAAAAACAAGGAGTGAGTGATGCCAGACTCAGAAAAGAATAGAGCCAGCGAAACATCGCAACATGTTTCACTAACCAAAAGAATACCATTAAGAGTTCTGTGGTTATGTGAACTTGCATTTTTAATCGTACTGTGGAAATTTGCAACAGATACAGGTTATTTCCTTCCTATCTTCATTATTACTGTAATGGGAATATTTCTATATCAGTACAACAAACTCAAATAAGATTTTCTGTTCCCTTGCTGTATAAGACTTTGTGTATAGGCTATTATACATATCAATTTTAACCAGCCTGGGGCAGGTTAGATCTAGTTGTGTATGTAATATGCTGATTTTTAAGTGCTTTTCCAAATAAATCTGTGCTTCAAAAAAATTACCAAAAACAAATCAAATTTCATTTGATAATTCCCCCTTTTTTGTTTAAAATATGCCATTGCCCCTCTAACCGAGGAACCGGTTTCCCACCCGTGTTACTTGGTGCAGACTAAGAAATTAGCCTGTTTGGAAAGAGAGCAGATAAATATTTATCTGTAAGGTTTTAAAGGAAATTATTCCTTATAAAAAAGGGTTTTTTAATGAAAACTTTCGTTGCAACACCATCAACTATTAAGCGTGATTGGTTAGTTATTGATGCTGAGGGTCAGACTTTAGGTCGCCTAGCTTCTGAGATTGCTATTCGCCTACGCGGTAAGCACAAGCCAGAGTACACTCCATTCCTGGATACCGGTGATTATGTTATCGTAATCAACGCTTCTAAGGTTAAGGTTACTGGTAATAAGGCTACTGACAAGATGTATTATCACCACACTGGTTTCCCAGGTGGAATCAAGTCAGAGTCTTTCGAGAAGCTTTTAGCACGTAAGCCAGAAGATATTATCGAGACAGCTGTTCGCGGTATGCTTCCAAAGGGACCATTAGGTCGTGCTATGTTCCGTAAGCTAAAGGTATATGCTGGTGAGTCACATAATCATGCTGCTCAACAGCCTCAGGTTATCAAGTTATAGGAGCACTAGCAAATGGCAGCAAATCAGTATTATGGTACCGGTCGTCGTAAGGACTCAACCGCACGTGTATTCCTAACTCAGGGTACAGGTAAATTAGAGATCAACGGCAAGACTTTAGATCAGTACTTCGGTCGTCCAACTTCTCGTATGGTTGTTTCACAGCCTCTAGAGCTATTAGAGTTAACTGACAAGGTTGATTTATACATCACTGTTAGAGGTGGTGGTATCACTGGTCAGGCTGGTGCAATCCGTCACGGCATTACTCGTGCTTTAATTCAGTACGACGAGTCATTCCGCCCTGCATTACGTAAGGCTGGTTTCGTAACTCGTGATGCACGTTCTGTTGAGCGTAAGAAGGTTGGTCTTCACAAGGCTCGTAAGCGTCCACAGTACTCAAAGCGTTAATACGTTTTCGAATTTCAAAACCTCTGCCTATGCAGAGGTTTTTTGTTCCTGCATATCTTCAAATCCTTTCTTAATACTGCTTTAAACTTTTAAACCATTCCTATAATCTCTTTTCTCTGCTTTGAGCTTAAATTTGTTTATAGCCTTATTTTTGCCGCCGGAAGCCCCTTGTTTAGCCATGGGGAGCAGGTCAACTTCGGATATAAAAAAGGCCCATCCGCAGATGAGCCTTAGGAGAAGAGAACTCTGTTTATACTTTCAGATCGCGAACCTGAAGAACTAGGTTATGCATTTCATGAACAGACTTGGTAACAGATTCCTGAGCTTCCTGAACCTTTGCTGCAAGATTCTGAGCTGATGCTGTAATATCCTGCATATTGGTTGAAATTTCAGCTGTTGCAGTAGTCTGCTGTTCAGCTGCAGTTGCAATCTGAGTAATCTGGCTGTTAACGTCAGATACCTGAGCGGATACATTGTTGAGCAGATCTGATACTGCACCAGTTCTTGTTGCCAATGTATTCATGTTTTCGAGGGAAGCGATCATTGATTCATTAGCGGTATTAGCGTCATTCTGAATCTGACCTACCATCTTAATAATTTCCTGAGTTGAACTACCGGTACGAGATGCCAGAGAACGAACTTCATCTGCTACCACTGCGAAGCCCTTACCTGCCTCACCAGCACGAGCTGCCTCAATAGCAGCATTCAGAGCCAGCAGATTGGTCTGAGAAGCAATGTCCTCAATAGTCTGAACAATAGTTCCAATCTTCTGAGACTGATCTACCAGAGCTTTAATGTGCTCAGCATCAGTACGGCTTCTTTCAACCTGATCATGAATAGCGTTAATGGTTGATTCAACCTCATTAACACCCTGATTGGTAGTCTGATTTGAAGTATTTGCTGAAGCAGCTGCGCTTTCACAGTTCTTTGCAATATCACCTGTGGTTGATACCATCTCGTCAGATGCTGCGGCAACAGTTAATGCTCTGTTCTGAGTGCTCTGGGCACTTTCATTGATCTCAGCTGTAATGTTGTTGATCGTATTCATGTTGTTTTCTACATCAACAGCAGCCTGTTTGATAGTACCGACAAGTCCCTGCCACTTTGAACGCATTGCTTCCAAGCGTCCCAGTAATGTACCGATTTCATCAGAAGTGGTTGGCTTGATTACATGGGTTAAATCACCTGATGCTATTTCATCAGCCCCCTTCATGGCAACCTTCAGTGCGTTGATGATAGAGTTTGAAAGAGTTAAAGCAATAATCATGGCGATTGCTATTGAAATACAGGCTGTAACCAGAATGACTATGATAGGAGTTGTACTTGCAATGGAATCAACTTTAGCTTTTGCAAGTGCAATCTGCTTACTTGAAATCTTATCAGCAGCGTGGGTGACCCTGTCAAAATTAGGTGCCAGCCATACATCATAAATATTGCGGACTTTATCATTATCCTTAGCTTTGAGAGCTGCAATAAAGTCAGTGGTCTGATGTTCAGTGTAAATCTTGGCTCCCTCTTTCATATCTGCTGTAGCCTGAGGATCACTTTGGCCTTTCAGTACAGATGTAACATCAAAGAGTTTCTGAGATGCTGCTCTAATCTGTTCATCATGTACAGCAGGATCATATGATTCAGGGGTTTTCTGCAGTGCAAAGCTGATTGCATCCGCTTCAATCATAGCCGTGCTGACGTTATGCGATCTTGCATGACGGGCTCCCAGAATATCGTTTACATCAACAATAACATCATTGCTTGCAAATAACTGTTTGAGGGATATAACTGAAATTAAGATTGTAAATATAATTATTGTTGCAAAACCAAGCAGAAGCTTGGACTTTACGCTTAATTTACTTAGCATATTCATAATGATTATCCTAAATTTTATTATTTACTTACGACCTTACGAGCGAGGCCGTAAGAATCAATACCACTTCATAGATAATTATGTGTGATATTCCAAATTATGCCTTAAATTTCAGCTTATTTTTTGTGATTTGTTACAAAAGTCATATAAATAATGCGAGTTAAGCCAAAGTTTAGAAATGAAAAAAGAGCTTAAAAATGGCGATTGTGACCTGATATCAAGTTTAATTCTATACATTAACCGGTTATATACTAAACTTATCTTCTAGAAGCTGTAATTTTGTTACCGAGGCAAGAAGGTTATGTTGTCTAGATTTATAAGATACCTGGTTGTTTCTTTTTTATTATGCTGTTTTTCTGTACATGCTGAAGATTCCCTGAAAAAACTTAAGGTTTCACTGCTGCTCGAGCATGAGGCTTTCCTCGTATGGTACGGAATCGAAAAAGGCTGGGATAAGGATTTGGGGCTGGATATCAGTCTTAATATAAAGGATGTATCAGGAATTGATCTTTTAAATGATAAGCATGTTAATAATGGAGCATGGGATATTGCCGGTGTGGGCTGTGTGCCTGCAATTATCGGTGGTAAAGGTTTGGATTTTTCATATATAGGTATAGGTAATAATGAGTCTCACTCAACTGAAATAATGGTTCGTCCTGACAGTAAGCTTCTGAAGGTCAAAGGTGTAAATCCTGATTATCCTGAGGTTTACGGCTCAAAGGAGACTATAAAAGACTCAACTATTTTTATCCGCAAGATGACATCTGCAGCCTATGTGCTTTCGAACTGGCTGGATCTTTTCGGTCTGTCTTATTCAGATGTTAAGGTTGTAGATGGAAATATTTCTGATTTTATAAAATATATGAAGGATGGTAACGGAGATGCGATGATCCTTTGGGCTCCTGCCACCTTTGAGGCTCAGACAAATGGCTTCAAGTCAGTTGCCTCAGCAGATCAGGTTGATGCAATAGTTCCAATTTTCTTCATTGCTGATTCAGAGTTTGCAAACAAGAATGCTCAGACTATGGCTCGATTCCTGTTAATGTACGATAGAGCCGTAAAGATTCAGAAGAAAGATCCAAAATCTCTGGTTTCATATTATAAGAACTTCCTGAAACTGTATTCTAGTAAGGACTATTCTGATGAGTTCTGTCTTTTTGATCTGAAAGCTCATACTGTTTATTCCATCGACGAACAGCTGAAACTATTCAATAGTGACAATAATAATCTTAGTGCCGTTGAAAAGATGGAAAGACATCTTATCAGCAGAATTAAAATGATCTCGATGCAGCCTGATATAGTTTATGAGCCTTCGCAGTATAAGCATAATCCATCAGATCTGTTTTTGAAGATTGCAAAAAGACTTTCTGAAGAGTCAAAATAGTTGTTATAGCAGATTGGTTAGGCTTTGTGTCCTCCAATCTGCATGTTTCTTTCAATGGCAGTTGCTCCCTGCTCAAAGTTGTTTCCTTTCAGTATTGCATTTTTTCCGTATTTCTCTTTTATCTTCATCATTGCCTTCTGGGCTTTGATTTCCTTTTCTTCCTTTTCTCTGTTAATCTCCTGCTTTTCCTCCTGTGGCGCTGGATCAATCAGGGCAAAGAGATCGGTCTGATAAGGCTCAGCGGGTTTTGAATTAAGTTCTTCAAGCTGAGCTGTGTCTAAGAGTTCAATGGCGCAGACTCTAAGTTTTCTGACATTGTAAAAGGGAACGGTAATTCTTGAGTAAAGCTCTAAAACCGCATGGTTTACAACAGAAAAGGATACCGTAGGAAAGGGCAGGGTAACGGTGCCATGGGCAGGTTTGGGAATAAGCCTTCCATACTGGTCGGTATAGAAATTGTTGTTCTGCTGGGAGTTTGTCCGGTTAGGATGATTGTTCTTATCATAGCCTACATCAATAACTATCTTTGAGCAGACCAGCCCCTCCTTCATCAGATCAAGACATAGCTGCTCGGTCATTTCCTGAATTACGACCTTTCCTTCAGCATTGGTGTAAGAACGGGGCAATACCTGTCCCTGGCTCATGCTTTTTCTTCTCCGGACAATTTTTTTGATGTCAGGAATTGTAGCTGTTTCATAGCCCCAGGCATGATCAATAAGAAATTCTGCTCTGACTCCAAATACCCTGAAGAGCAGATCCTCATTTTCAAGGGAACACCGGGCCAGATCCCCCATGGTATAGATTCCGATTGCCTCAAGTCTTCTCTCAATGCCAGGCCCAATACTCCAGAAATCAGACAGCGGGGTATGGTTCCACATGGTCCTTCTGTATGAATCTTCATTTAGGGAGGCCATACGAACTCCGAATTCATTGGGAGTTGCCTTTTTGGCAACGACATCCATGGCTATTTTTGCCAGAAACATATTGGTGCCGATGCCTGCGGTTGCAGTAAGCCCTGTCTGAGAATAAACCTCTCTTAGGATCTTGATGCACAGTTCCTCAGGAGAACACTGATAGGCATTAAGATAGGTTGAAACCTCCATGAAGACTTCATCAATTGAATAGACAACAATATCATCAGGGGCGATAAAGCTGCAGTAGATATCATAAATCCTGGTTGAGTATTCCATGTAGCGCTGCATTCTGGGAGTAGCAATAATGTAGTCCACAGCAAGGGCCGGATTAGCTTCAAGCTCGTGCTGAAGTACGGATTTACCCTCAAAGCGCTGAAGATTGTGTGCAGTAAGTCTTTTTCTGTTTATATCATCTACTTTCTGAATCACTTCAAACAGACGAGGTCTGCCAGGTATGCCTAATGCCTTGAGAGAAGGGGAGACAGCAAGACAGATGGTTCCTTTTGATCTGGAGGCATCCGCTACCACAAGATTAACTGTTATAGGATCAAGTTTTCTGTCCACGCATTCAACAGATGCATAGAATGACTTTAAGTCTATGGCTATATAAACAGGTGAGCATTTACTGCAGGTGGTATCCATTGTCTTAAGCCTTTATCCTATTGTTATCCTGACTACGTTCTCAAAGTAGATGTCTTTTGCATCTGTAAAGCTGAAGAGTCGATTGGTTTCATCAATCCTTCTTAGATGTCCGGTTATATTCCTGTATTCTCCTCCTGCCTTATCTCTGTCCGGAACAAAGATCCGCATGGTTACTTTTGGCTTTCTCTCGATAATTTTTTTTAGTTCAGTAATCTTTTCGTTGATTTCCTGATACTGCAGAGAGTTTTCATCAAAATCGGGAGCTTCATCAGTAACTCTGTCTACTTCATCTATGGCGTCAGAGTATCCGGTCAGAGCATCAAAAGGCATAAACTGGCTGGCCCGCTGTTCAGCAGAGGCTTTAACATATTTGGATACAGGTCTTTTCTTATGGATGATGTCTCCATACTTTAAAAGAGTCTGTTCGATATCAAATCCTGTCATAGATAATCGCGAAGTAAAAGAAGGCTTAAATAAAAATACACTAATAATTATTATACATAAATTTTAAGAAAAATATACGCTCTTTTCAAGAATATTAGGATGATCTTGCGAATGATGTGGTGACAAGGAAAATTATGAACGGTACTTCCTTGAGCCGCATTATTCAGTCTTAAGTTTCAATCCTAGGCCGAAGCTTTAAATTGAATAGTGTGATTGTTTAACAAACAACAATGGAGCTATTCAATGGCAGGCAATTCTCAAAAGCTAAACGAAGGCGAGCTTGCGCTATACACAATGCAGCTATCTGCAGGATATGTTCCTGTAGGAGTTGATCTGGCAGCAAGAGTATTTCAGGTTTGCTATCTGACCGAGAAGCAAAAGATTAAGAATAAAGCCTTATCTCGTGAAGCTTTCCTGGATTTTCTAAATAATCCTCCTTTCAGTCAAACCTTGATGGTTGGATTTGAAGCATGCGGTGGCTGTAATTACTGGGCAAGATTTATTGAGAGTCTTGGACATAAGTACAGAATCATGCCGGCGGCTTCAATCAGAGCCTTTCTGGGCTTACAGAAAACAGATAAGATTGATGCTCTGGGGATTTTCAAAGGAACAATCTGTCCCTCTGTAAGAACCATAAGTGCGAGG
>NZ_CACVSS010000038.1:0-43969 GCF_902756765.1 uncultured Succinivibrio sp.
AAGTGAACTCCAAAAGGCGTCAGCACTGTGAACCCACCGAAGCTGAACAGTAATGTCAGCAGTAGGAATCCTCTTGCTTTAGCAAGAGGAGGTGGTCAAAAAATATGGTGTAGATTCACTTTTTGTTGAAAGGATATTCTACTGTAAGTTTAGATCTTACAAATATAATCTTAATTTTTATTGAAAAAATACAGTATTGGTTTAAATTATAAAATTACTTTTAAATTGTTTGATTTTCTGTATTATCACAAAGATATACTGTCTGCCTGTGATTAGAATATCTTGTAAAATACTGTCAAATGTAAGGCAGTGTAGTTTAGAAAATTTTGATCAAGACTGTTGGTCATGACATATTTGAGGTCTGTAGCTCCTGACTACAATAGGAAAAAATGAACGTTATTACCTACACCGATATTCTGAAAAGTATTCCGGAAAATATGTATCAGCAATATCGTATCCGAATTGATAGAACTTCGTATTTTGTTCCACTCGAAAAATTTGTTGAAGATATAAGTCTTTTATCTAATAACTTAAGTTCAAAATATCATAGTCTAGACCTCCTCACAGAGCATATGACAAACCTGAATCCTAGCTTAATCCTTCAGAAAACTTGTATTCATCATATTTCGGAAATGGGCTTTGATGGAGATATAGGTAATATCTGTTTTGAAAGTTTTGAGGATATAGCTCCATACGTTATTACCGATGAAATAGAACTTTATAAAAAATTTAATTCACAAAATAATTGCCTCTGTAAGGCAAACGAACAATCACAACATGAGGAACATTAGTATGTCTATGGTTAGTAACATGTCTGTACGAGGAAAACTTGTTTCGGCATTTTTTTCAATAATAATTCTTACGGTTATTATTTCTGCAATTTCTCTGATTCAACTGTTTAAAACGAATGATGTTATTAAGTATGTTCATTTCATTCTAGGAACAAGATACGAGGCAGTAAGTAAAATTTACTACTCTATGCTTGATGTTGAGGCTGTATGTTTTGAACTTCAGGGAGAAAGAATGGATATTCTGAAAGAAAATGCTGATTTTGTTGATAGAACAGATACCAACAATAGAAATGACGTTGATCTTATTGTTGAGGGAGTTAACAAATACATTAAAGAAGTCAATGAAGAGTTTCTTCCTACACTGAAAGGAATAAATGCACCGATGGCTCCCATTGTATATGAAAAGAATCTGTTTGGCGTAGGCGAGAGTGTAAAACATCATGCGCTTGCTATAACCAAGCATCAGATTGAGCAGACAAGGGGCCGTGTCGATACAATTGCAAGTACAACTCCAATTCTTATTATTCTGGTGATTTCTGTATCAGCCGTACTTATTGCAATATGCATCGCTTTTCTGTTTTCAAAAAGTATCGTTGCTGTTCTTAAACAGGCAGTTGGAGCTGCAGATAAAATTGCGAGTGGTGATTTGACTCATGTGACAAATTCTTCAAGAAAGGATGAGTTTGGAACCCTGCTTCGAAGAATTGAAAATATGCGTCTGCAGATGAATTCTCTGGTAGGTCATATCAAAGACAAGGCTTTTCTAATCGAAGAAAAAATAACAGCTATCACCGATGTAACCAATAGAATTACCGACTCTGCTCAAAACACTCAGAATAGAGCTCTTACTGTTGCAGCAGCATCTGATGAGATGGTATCTACAACAGGTGATATTGCAAAAAACTGTATGACAGCTGCAGGATCGGCAGATAGATCAAATGTTACTACTAGAGAAGGTGTTTCTGCCGTTGAAGCTACAATTGTCTCTATTCATGAACAGGTTGACCGATCAAAGTCTGATGCACTACAGATTCAGGCTCTAGTTGAGCAGTCACAGAAGATTGGAACCATTGTGCAGACTATTGAAGATATTGCTTCACAGACAAATCTTCTGGCATTAAATGCAGCCATAGAAGCCGCTCGTGCCGGTGAAGCAGGAAAAGGTTTTGCGGTTGTTGCTGATGAGGTTCGTTCTCTAGCCTCAAGAACAAGTAAGTCAACCAAAGATATTATTGATATGGTTTCACAGATTCAGGCTGATGCAAATCATGCAAATGAGTCTATGAACTCATCTTTGGAAACTATGAATGAGCTTGCACTCAAAACCTCCGGAGTATCTGGATTGTTGAATTCAATTTCGGAACTTGTTTCCAGCGTTAACTCGCAGATTAAACAGATTGCTACCGCAGCTGAGCAACAGACTACAGCAACTGCTGAAATATCATCAAACATGGAGAGTATTACTGAAATGGCAAAAGACCAGAACTATCATGTTGATGAGGCAAAACAGCGTGTTTCTGAGTCTGTAAATCTTATCAACGAACTTTTAGCAGAGGTAAAAGATCTTCGTGTTTAGCTGTTATTAAAGTCTTTGTCACGTGGACAATATAACTGAAAGTCCGTGAATAGTATATGTTCACGGAACTTCTCTGAGCCTCGTTAAGAACAGAATTCAGTTAACTGTCGAAAAAAAACAGTTTCTAAGAATATTATTATCTTTGCCGCCGGAAGACCCCTTCAGCCATGGGGATTGATCAGTGGTCTGTACTGCTGTTTTTATCGGCATCCTCTTTTTTGGAGGCCGGATCTTTAATATCCTTATCTTCTTTTTTCTCTTCAATAACCTTTTCAGAGACGTTAAGAACTTCAAGCGCTTCATCCTGGGTCTTGCTGTCCTTGTCGTTCTTCTCCTCTGGACTTATCTCCATCATCAGACGATGCATGAAGCCAAGCATATCGTCGAAGAACTCTCGGTTTACGTGTTCTGTAGCTTTGTACAGATCACCGCCCTTATAGGTAAAGGTAATTCCAGGAGCGTTGAGGTTATAGAAGGTTGAGATAGGCATTGGACATTCATCTTTTAAAGCCTTTAGAGCAACATCAATTCCAACTGGTCTGATAAAGCAGTTGTCATTGGCAGGGCACTCATTTTCGATATTGATCTGATGGTCATGCTTTTTATTGAACTCTTCAACAGCCTTGTTGATTTTGATGAAGATTTCTCTGTCCAGAGCATTGTTACGTCTCAACTGCTGCTGAGGAATAAAGTCATTACCAAAGAAAATCACTACAGATGGTCTAGGAAGACGGGCCAGCTCATTGAGACGTTCGATGATATTCTTAAGAATATCCTGAACTCCAAGCTCCTCATTGGCACACTTCTGAATCAGACCTTCAATGGCTGACTTAAGATTTCCTTTATAGTGAAGCGCTGCTCTGTAGAAAAAGTCTGCAAAGGACAGTACTTCTGCTTCCTTAACCGGAATAGTATGCTCTTCATCGTTAATCTTGCAGTAAAGCAGTTCTCTCTCTTCCATAAGCAGAGCTGATTTTTCAATGGCACTGGCGGCTACCTGTTTCAGATTCTCAAGCAAATCGAGAATATTCAGGTTGATAAAAGGGAAGGTGAAACTTAAATGAACAGCATCCGGAGTATTTGGTGAACGGTTATTGTAAGTGTGCAGATAATTAAAGGTTGGGGCAATAGCTCTCTTGGATAAATCCTTGGTGATAACTGGATTGATCTCAATTTCATCAATAATCTTTGAGGCAATCAGGGTTGGAGAGAATCCCTTGTATGGTCTTTCAGTATCTGTACCTTCACCAAAGATGTAGAAGCCTGCTTCTACCTTACCCATATTGGCAGTGTACACATTAATGGTGTCATCCGGAATTTCTGTGGATTCTGGTTTGAAGGAAATGCCTAAAGTCAGTTCAATATTCTGCTCATTAATAAGCGTATGAATATAAGGAAGACAGGTTCTTATTCCTTCATTGCCGTTCAGTGATTCACTGTTGCATACGAACAGCAGATTGATAGGCAGTTCCCACAGCCTTTCTGAGTAGTATTTCAGAAGGATCAGCATGCCTGCAATAGGAGCCTTGTTCTCAAAGGAACCTAGTCCGTAGATGTTATTCTCATTTTCAAGTTCAGCAAGCTGAGCTTCTGTCAGAGAGGAGTTTTTGAGTTTCTCCTTTAATTCGTCTGATTTGAAGGCAAATGTTTTTAAGGTACCGTAGACCTCATTTGAGGAGGTATCGGTATTACATAAAACCACCAGAGTTTCTCTGGTAAGCTGATCTCGTCTTACAAAGGCTGTAAAGGAATGATTTTTCTGATCGTCATGAGTGATGTAGCTTAAATACTCTGGATTATTCTTGAAATAGGTGAATTCAGATACGGTATTGTATATGGTATGACTCATGATCTCATCACCAGAGGTTCTGGTGATGCTTGGAATGGCAATAAGCCATTTGAGGACAGCTAATGCCTCTTCGCTAAACTCTTTTTCAGTAAGCACAGGTTATCCTTAGTTTATTTCTGTATATCTTCTAAGTTATTTCACTTCTGCTAATTTATTTTTATACAGCTCTGTCTTCAAGATGTAAACATTATTTTTAAATGCTTCTTTCAATCTTTGAGCTGTAGCAGGACTTCCGGAAGGAAGATCTACTTTCAGAGGGTCAACAGGACGTCCGTTGACATGAACCTCATAATGAAGATGTGCACCAGTGGAATTACCTGTATTTCCTGACTTGGCAATAATCTGTCCTATATGCACATGATCTCCCTGCTGAACGTCAAACTTGGATAGGTGCATATAAACTGTTGAGTAACCGCCTTTGTGGTTGATAATAATCGAGTAACCGCCACCACGCATGTATTTTGCGTAGGTAACCACACCATCTGCCGGAGCATAGATAGGTGTACCGATATTAACCTTGAAATCAACACCGTAGTGAGGACGGATAACCTGTCTTATAGGATGGAAACGTCTCAGATTGAAAGGTGAACTTACCTTGATCTGTCCCATGATAGGGAATCTTCTGAAAGCTCCTGTTGAAGGATTGTATCCGTTCTCCTCGTAGAAAATATGGTTCAGCTGATGACGGTATAAATTGATCTGACCGAACATCTTGGTATTCATGGAAATTGCGGTCATACTTGAGCCCTGACCGATTCCATTGAAGAGAATTCTGAAAGAATCTCCTGCAGAAAGTTTATTGAAATTGATTCTGCCTACATACTGATTTTTGATGGTAACAATTTCAGAATGGGTCAGACCGTAACGGGCAGCTGCCTTGTCAAAGCTCTCCTTTTCACCGATTGAACCGATGATTAGACGAGGTCTGGTCTTACCCTTGTAGATAGATTTGGACTTTTCCTTTTCTGCGGCAGCCAGCAGGGCATCCTGTTTTTTCTGTGCGGCAAGCTGTTCACGCTTCAGACGTGCTTTTTCAAGCTCTTCCTTTTGTTTCTGTGACAGTAGAGCTTCCTGTTCAAGTCTCTTTTTATTACGCTCTTTTTCTGCCTCGATGAAGGATGGCATCAGAGTGGCGCTGTCCATACCGCGGCTCTTTAAATCTGAGAACTGGGCAAAGCGGCGTTCACGGGCAACAGTGTAGGTGTTCTTTTCAATATCTCTAGAGAAGCGAACCTGTTTGTTGCCGGATAGAGGAATGGCAATTTCCTGAACCGAGTTGTCCTCGGCAATCAGGAACTGAATCTTCTGACCTACAGACAGATTCAGATCACTGTCTCTGGCAACAGCGGTAATCTTTTTAAGATCGTCATTGTTCAGATTCAGATAGGAGAAGATCTTAGAAAGAGAATCCCCCTTGCGGATGGTCTGCTCATACCATTTGCCGTTGAAAACCTTTTCTGTTTCACTCTGGGCAATGGTTCCTGGAATTCTGTTAGGCGCCAGAATACTGCTGATATATTTTTCTGTCTGGGTTTTCTTGTCTGCAAGAATTTTTTCGCTGGAATTCTTTTCAATGTCAGTTGCTACGAACTTGACCCTCTGTTCTGGTTCTGCGGTGGCAGCAGCCTGAGCTGCTTCTCTTTCTTTTTTGATTTCAGCCTGGCTGGCCTGAGCGATCAGAGCCTCGGTATTGATATCATCGTCATAGTTTTCCTCAGACCCTGCTGTTGAGGAGATTTCAACGTTGGCTTCGGCGATGACTTCGTTATTCTTCAGATATTCCTGCTCGTAAACTCGGTTCTGTTCCTCTCTGCCGGTGGAGAGAGCTGTAAAAGGGGAGGCACTTTCAGGAATGATGGAGCCGAAAGGTAGTGCTAAAAGAACAGATATAATCCCAACAGAGAAAATAGCGAAAATATGCTTACCAGGAAGTGTGGTGGCACCTGTCTCTTTTTCTACTGCTATGTAATCTTCTGCTGCGGTTCTATTTGTTATTTTAACGTTTATCATAATCAGTTATATATAATAGCATACAAATGTAGAGTTATCCCTATTTACTAAGGACTTGTATGATCTCGCGCACCTTTATTTTGATTGAATCCGGGATTTTTTCTCTTTTATATTTTTTTTCTGCTTTTTTTCTAATATCTTATAAAAATCTGCTGATCCCTTTATTTTAAAGGTGTTAATCGGTTACATACCTTTCGTATTATTTTTGACGAGTAAACCTTAAAAAAGTTTTAACTTTTTGAATTTTTTGTTTAAATTCTTTTGACATAGATAACAAAAGCAGAATAAATTTTATTTTTTAATATCAGTATGTTGGACTTTCTCACAAAAAATACTAATACATGTCGTAAAATATTTTCTGACGCAACATACATTGTGTTTCTTAGTTTTTAATTAGCTATGAAGGTGAAACAGACTAAGCCGTTTTTTTATTTCTGATTTTTTCAGAATTTTTAAATGCATGCATATAGATGTGGCGTTGCCTACCAAAAGATAAATATAAATAATTAGAGGGAAGTTTTATGAAGTCACTAAAAATTGTTAAAAGCTTCGATGACAGTCTGTATTCATATTTTGTTAAAGAGATTGAAAGACAGCATGTAACTTTATCATTCATTCCTGATGAAAACAGCACCTCACCTGTATGTGCTGCAATTATGGGAAGTGTACTTGTCAATTCCTCTAATTCAATCGTACTCGGCAAGGGCAATACTCTAGAAACCCTGACCTGCGAAAGACTATGTGATGTTTTCGGAGCCGAGTTCGCGACAGTAAAAACCGTAACCATTGAGGCTGCATCAAGAGTTGTATTCAAGGCTCTGACTACCCGTGGTGATGTGGTTATGTCTCTGGATTTACGTAAGAAAGAACACTGTAACAGTGAGAATCTGGCTTTCCAGTTTGTAAACTTTGGTATTGATCCTGAGACTCAGACCTTCGATATGAAGGAGATTGAGGCTATTGCCAAGAAAAACAAGCCAAAGCTGATTATTGTTTCTCCTGTAAACTATCCTCTGTCAATTGATTTTGCCAAGTTTGCCAAGATTGCCAAGGAAGTTGGTGCCTATCTGTGGTGTGACCTGTCACAGACTGCAGGTCTTACTGCAGCAGGGGTTCTTCCATCTCCTGTTAAGTATTCTGATGTGGTTACTCTGTCAACACATGGTGCTATGCAGGGCCCTCAGGCAGCAGCAATTCTCTGCAAGAAGGAACTTGCAACCGCTATTGTCCGCTCAGAGACTTTAGCCGGTCACCACGGCCTTATCACTCCTCAGCTTTCTGCCTTAGCTGCAAGACTGCATGAGATGAAGACAGATGTCTTCATTAACTACTGCAAGGATGTTGTCTCCAATGCCAAGGCATTAGCCAAGGGCTTAGAGCAGGGGGGAATGAAGATTATCTGTAACGGAACCAATTCTCATCTTGTGATTGTTGATACCAGATTCTGTGCCATCGGCTCTAAGGGTGCTCAGGAACTTTTAGCTGATATCGGTATCCATGTAAGAATTGCCAATGTATTAACCTCCGATCCTAAGATCAAGTTTGATGCTGTTAGATTCTCAACCCTGCCAGCTACTACCCGCGGTATGAAACCTAAGCAGATGGAGCAGATCGGTGAGGCTATCGGTAAATTCCTGGCAAAACCTGATGAGGATAATTCAAAGGCTCTGATGCATCTGGTGGCAACCATTACCGCAGGTCTTCCTGCTCTGGATCGAAAGTATCTGGATAAGTCAGTTGCAGCTGTGATTACTGACGAATAGTCAGATTCAGTGAAGAGTATTTTTGTAAGAACGTGGCCTATGCTATCATAATGCCACGTTTTTTGTTTTTTGATTATGTATGACTGAATTTGCAAAATTTACCGCTGCAGACAGATTTTCTGTAGCTCCGATGATTGATGTAACCACTCCAACCTTTCGCAGAATAGCCAGACTATTTTCAAAAAAGGCAATGCTCTATACCGAAATGATTGCCGCCAATGCTGTTGTTCACGGCAAGGAATATCTTATAGAACATGATGCGGATACCATTAATCCCTGCACTCTGCAGTTAGGCGGTTCTGATCCGAATGTTCTCTCAGATGCCTGCAGAATTGCCTCAAAGTTTAACTACAGTGCCATCAATCTTAATGCCGGCTGTCCTTCAGACAAGGTGCAGTCAGGTTCATTCGGTGCTATTCTGATGAAGACTCCACAGGTGATTACCGACTGTCTTATGGCTATGCAGGATGCCTCAGAGGTTCCTGTAACTGTAAAAACCAGAATCGGAGTTGATGATCTGGATGATTTTGAATATACAAAGAAGATTGTGGATTCAGTATATAAAACAGGCTGCAGACATATTATCCTTCATGCAAGAAAAGCCTGGCTTAACGGTCTGTCTCCTAAGGAGAACCGAACCATTCCGCCTCTGGATTATGAAAGAGTATTTGCTCTAAAAGAGTTTTTCCCTGATCTTGCCATTACCATAAATGGAGGAATCAAAACCATTGAGGAGTGTAATGATATGCTCTCAAAGGTTGAAGGGGTGATGCTTGGCAGAGCCTGTATGGATGATCCGTATATTCTCGCTTCAGTAGACAGCAGAATCTATAATGATGGTTCACAGATATTATCTCGTGATGAATGCTTTAAAAAGGTTGTAGAATTCTCTGAGAAATATGTATCAGAAGGAAATCGTCTGCATCATCTGGGTAATCACATTATTAATATGTTCAATGGCTGCAAGGGCGCCAGAAGATTCAGAAATTATCTCTCCTGTCATATGCACGAGCTAGGTGCCGGTCCTGAGGTTTTAGAGCAGGCATTTAAAAGAATGAAAGAGGCTTAAGGAGTTTTTAATGGAACTTACAATCAAGTCTACGGTTAATCTTAATAATGATGTAAAGATGCCTCTATTAGGTCTCAGAGCCTATAAGGTAAAAGGCGAGGATGCCTACAATGCTGTAAAGTGGGCCTTAGAGGCTGGTTACCGACTTATTGACACCGCCAGAATCTACTGTAATGAAAAGGCTGTGGGCAGGGCAATCAGAGACTCAGGTATCCGTCGTGATGAGATTTTTGTTACCACCAAACTCTGGATCACCGATTTTGATAATCCACGTGCGGCTTTAAAGGCTTCCTTAGAGCGACTCGGACTTGATTATGTTGACCTTTATCTTATTCACTGGCCTAAAAAAGGCTATGAGCAGGCATACCTGGAGCTTGAAAATCTTCAGAAGGAAGGTCTGTGCAGAGCTATCGGCGTTGCCAATTTTAAACCTCACCATATTGAGAGCCTGAAAGAACACGGTGCTACTGTTATTCCTCAGGTTAATCAGACAGAAATCCATCCCCTCAATACCGAAGAAGAACTGTTAGGCTGGTGCCGCAAAAGAAAAATCTGCGTGGAAGCCTATTCTCCTTTAGGAAGTGAAGGCCGTCTGATCTTGGATGATCCAAGGCTTATCGGCATGAGAAACTATTATCATGCCTCAGCCTCTCAGATCCTGCTGCGCTGGTGTATCCAGAGAGGTATTGTAGCGATTCCTAAGGCTGTAATTCAGAGCAAGATTGAACAGAACTGTCAGCTTTATCATTTTGATATAACCAATTCTGATATTGAGACTATCTCGGATATGAACTGCAACGAAAGACGTAATTACGATCCTGACAAGATTGACTTACGCCCTATGTCGATGTATCCGAAGATTACTCCAGAGGATTAGTTCAACAATATGTTCTATTGGTATGATAGAATTACACCTATTATTTTAATTTAAGAAACATAACGGACATAATAATGAATCAGTACAAAGAAGACGTAGAAATCGATCTGGTCAGACTTTTTAAATACCTTTTATCCAAAAGTAAGAAACTGCTTTTAATCGGAATTGTGTTCGGTCTGGCTGGCCTTGCATACAAATACTACGATGTCGAGTTATCGGGCCGCTCCTTTGCTGATGAGCCAAATCTGGTTTCCTACGAGAAAAATGTAAAGCAGCCAAACGGAACCATCACTGTTGAAAAGAAGAAGGCAAGCTATAATCAGTTCCTGTCTGAGATGGAGAGTCGTCAGAAGAACAATGAGGTCCAGAAAACACTTGCCTCCTATGAAAAGGCAAATATCAGCTCTGAGCTTAAGGTTCTGGAGAATGAGTTAAAAGATCAGCAGAATTATATGGAAAATTCTGTACTTTTAAATTCTGACCAGGTCTGCTATGAGGCGGTTCATTATTATCTGGCCTCCGAGAAGGGGGGTAAAAACTCCATCAAGCTGCAGCCGGTTATCAAAAACAAGTATGTTCCAGGAGTTCCTCAGGTTCAGCCTGTTAGAAGACCTAAATCAGCGGCAAATACCGAGGCAGAGATTGTTCAGCTTGAGGCTAAGGACTCTTCTTTAACCAGTTTTGCAAGAACTCTTTTATATACCGACAAGTTCAAAAATGAATTTGCCTCAGCTCTTGGTTTGTCCGATGAAACCTCAGATAAGCTGATTGAGGAACTTGTAACCTTAAACAAGATTGATGATATCTCTTTTATCATTTCTCTGAAGGCAACCAGTAAAGAGGATGTCTATAAGCTTCAGAAGGTTCTGTCTCAGTACGACAGTGAGCTTACCTCATTTTTAAAGAATGAGTACGATATCAATTCTAACGAGATTTCCTTTGGAAAGGTAAAGTCTTCATATGTTGAAGCTTTACGTGAGCAGGAGAGTCAGCATGTAAATGATCTTCTTATCGAGATTGAAAACAAGAAGCAAGAACTGAACTCTGTTGCGTTAGTCGAGGAACCTGTTACTAGTGTTAGCCTGAATAAGCTTAAGCTCAAGAAATACGCAATTTTTGCCTTTGGTGGGCTGGCTGTAGGTCTGTTCCTGGCTTTAGGTGCCTTTACCTGCGTCTATCTTTTTGATGGCAGACTTCACGATCCTGAGAATCTGATGTTTGATGATCTCAAGACCCTGGCCTGTGTTCACGATTCTTCATACAGTAAAGCCAGTGCAGATGAAATACAGAAGCTGAATGAATCTGTAGAGGTACTGTGCAAGGATAAAAAGAGCGTTACCGTGGTATCTACACTGAATGAGTCTGAGATCGTTAATGTTACCTCTGTAATTAAGGATGCTCTGGCTGCAAACGGTATCAGTGCCTTTAATATTGTTAAGCCACAGAATATGAAGTCTATTTCAGAGGCTGACGCTCTGATTCTGGCTGAAAAGATTGACCGTTCTAAACTGGATGACGTTATCGGCGAGATTGTTCAGATTAAGAATATCAAAAAGGATATTCTGGGCATTGTGTTTGCGTAATTGATTGTTTACTCGTTCAGAATCGTGACATAGTATTCTGTCTATTGCTTAATTCACATTTGTGAGCCTCGGTATATCAACGAGGCTCTATTGTTTTGGAGCTCTTACTTACATTTTCAGCGTTGAAATAGAAAGCAATGCAAATTTTGTTGTAATAAACGATTAAAGTGGAAATTTTGAGAAGATATAAATGGTTGATTCCACAAAATTACCAAAAGCAAAGAATAGTTTTGAAGATATTAGAAAAAAGAATCAGATTTATATAGACCATACAGATTTGATTTATGAATTTGCATATCTTGATGGTGCCAATTTTCTTTCAAGACCACGTCGCTTTGGAAAGTCACTGCTTGTTTCTACGCTTGAATCTCTTTTTTCTCATGGTACAGAGTTTTTTAAGGAACTTAAGCTGGAAAAGCTTTGGAATGAAAGAGAGAATGGCCGAACCTATAAAGTAATACATATTGATTTTTCCTCACTTTCTTTTGAGGATAAAAATGAACTGAATAATCAGATTGTTTATGTTCTTGCTGACACTGCAAAACGCGACGGAGTAATTTTTCCGGATGATTATAAAGAACGTAGCGCCGGCCTTAATTTAAAGACTCTGGTCGATGCGGCTCCATCTGAATATGTCCTTTTAATTGATGAATACGATTATCCTTTAACTCATTCCCTTGGAAACAAAGTCTTATTTGAATCATACCTACAGTACCTACAAGGCTTCTTTGGGGCAATTAAAGCTGTAACCGGAGATATGAGATTCATCTTTATTACAGGTGTGGGCCGTTTTGCTAAAACCTCAGTATTTTCTCAGCTTAATAATCTAAGAGATTTAGGGCTTGAAGCCAAGTTTGAAGCTGATATGCATCAGTATTTTGATGCTTATGTTGAGAATGCAGCCAGCATTCTAAATCTCTCAAAAGAAGAGTGTTACGCACAGATAAAGTCTCATTATGACGGCTATAGATTCCATGTCGGCAATGAAAATACTCTTTATAATCCATGGTCAGTTCTTAATTTCTTATCCTCTCCAGAGAATGGCTTTAAAAACTTCTGGTATGAAACTGGTGGTGCTTATCCAACTCTGATTGCAAACTATATTGAGAATATTCAGCAGGTTCCATTGGAAAGTATTCAGAAAACAGAAATCGGATCTGATGAATTGTCAAATTTCTATGATTACTTTACAGTTACTCCGTTAAGTATTCTATATCAGTCAGGATATCTGTCGTTAAGAGTTGAAGAAAATGAGCTTGGAGGACAGAGTCTTTTCCTGGTACCACCTAATCTTGAGGTTAAATCTGCCTTAACTAAACTTTATTATGTAGTTGTTAGAAAAGATGCGGTAGAAACTAAAACAATTCAGAATATCTCTTCTGCTCTTATTTCTAATTTAAAAAAATCAGATTATGAAAAACTGATAAAGACCTTCTCTGCTGCTCTCAATACCTTTGGCTATGATGATCATGAGGCTTTCAAATCAGAACACTACTGCAGAGATATCATTTATTTTACTTTGACCTTATCTGGTATAAATGCTCAAAGAGAAGTAATCAGTGCAAAAGGCAGAGCTGATTTGGTAGTAGAACTATCTGATAAACGTTACGTTTTTGAGATTAAGCTTGCAAAAAACAAAGCCGCTGAAAATAAACTGCTAGAAGAAGCAGTTGAACAGATTAAGGATAAGCGTTACGGAGCGCTTCTACCTCTGAAAGAATTAACCAGAATTGCTGTAGTTATAAGTTCGGATGACAAAGCTGTTATTAAATGGATGCATGTGGATGCAACTTAACGCAATGTAGGCGGTAAATACATTATTTTTAATTTTACATTTGAAAAAATTTCTTTTTAGTTTATAATATCGCACGCTGTGTTTATGGTCGCATTACACAGCGTTGTTTAATTTTTTTATAGGAAACATGAAAATGGCAATTACTTTAGATGCTACTTCACGTACTGACCTAGGAAGAGGTGCGAGCCGCCGCCTACGTCGTGAGTTCAAGACCCCAGCAATTATCATTGGCCAGGGCAAAGATGCACTTTCAATCTGCTTAGATGAGAAGAAAGTTATCACCGCTGCTTTAAAGGATGAGTTCTACAACGAAGTTGTAATCAGCCTAAATGGCGAGTCAATCAAGGTTAAGCCTGTTGACATCCAGCGTCACCCAGTTTCAGAGCGTATTTTACACATTGATTTCCAGCGTATCTAATTTTTTGGAAATTTAGTAAAAAATACAAGAGCCATTCTTGAAAAAAGAGTGGCTTTTTTCTTATATTATTATTTGTTTTTGACTTGTTGTTGCAAAAGCTTTACTAGGAAAAAATTTAATGGAAGATACTCCAGTTTTAGGTCATATGATTGACCTTAGGGTTGTGGATATAACCGATCAGGGCGCATTCGTTGATGCCGGTACCTATGGTGATCTGTTTGTCCCAAACAAGCAGCTTCCGGATGAGCTTGAAATCGGGAATCTTTTAAGAGTCTTTTTGTATAAGGATTCCGGCAGAGTTTTAGCAACAGCAAGACATCCTTATCTTGAGTGCGGAATGTGCGGCAGACTTACTGTTACCTCAATTGACTGCGGTACTGTTTACATGGACTTAGGTATTCCTAAGGAACTGGTTGTCCCTGTTTCAGAGCAGCGTTCTGCCTTTGAAGTCGGTCAGTCCGTGCTGATTTATGTAACTATTGATGAGCAGGGCAGACTTTTTGGTACCCAGCGTTTCAATAAATATATCCGCGACAACAGTAAACCAGGTGAGTTTAAGGTTGGTCAGCGTGTGACAGCGGTAGCTGTATCTCATACACCTTTAGGCTTCAGAACTGTTATCAATGATTCTGTTTATGGTCTTATTTATAAGAATGAGCTAAAAAGTCCAATCAGAATCGGTAAAAGAACTGATGCCTACATCACTAAGATAAGAGATGACGGCAGACTTGATGTTTCTCTGCAGGAACCAGGTCTTTCCGGTATTGAGCATGCAGCCAAGACACTTTTACATATCCTGAATAACTCAAATGGTTTTATTGCCTTTAATGACAAGTCAGACCCTCAGGATATTGAAGACTATCTTCACATGTCTAAAGGAAAATTTAAAAAGGCAATCGGATCCCTGTATAAACAGCGTCTGATTGAAATTACCGATGACGGTATCAGACTTGTTTCTAAGGATAAGTAACTTCGTTTAAGGTTTTGTTATGGAATTTTTGTTTGAATTCGGTCTTTTTGCAGGAAAATTTATCTTTGGCGCAGTCTGTATCGTTATAGCGCTTGTCTGTGTCCTGATGGCTGTAAAGGCTGCCAAAGGCGAGATGGATGAGAAAAAGGAAAAACTCAAGTTCACCGATCTTATGGTAGAGGCAGAAGAACGTAAAGACAGTATTGAGGATGCCGTATTAAGATTCGATGCTAACAAAGATGAAAAAACTCTGAAAAAAGAGCTTAAGCTGAAATCAAAGAACAGGAATAAGTCTGAAGAAGCTCATAAAAAAGAGCGTGCAGAAAAGATTAAGAAAGCAAAGGATGAAGGCAGATTTTGTCCTAAGAGGATTTTTGTACTAGACTTTGAAGGTGATACACATGCAAGTGCGTCTCACGATCTGCGCCTGAAGGTCAATGCTATTCTGGATATTGCAACTGCTGAGGATGAGGTAATTGTAAATCTGGATTCTCCTGGCGGAGTTGTGAATGGTTATGGTTTCTGTTCTTCAATTCTTGAAAGAATCAGGGAAAGAGGCATTCACCTTACAGTCTGTGTTGACAATGTTGCAGCCTCAGGTGGCTATCTGATGAGCTGTGTTGCCGACAAGATTGTAGCAGCACCTTTTGCATATGTCGGTTCTATCGGAGTCGTGGCCAATATTCCTAATTTCAACAAGGTATTAAAGAAACACGATGTTGATTATGAGCAGGTTACTGCCGGCAAGTACAAGCGAACCCTTACTATGTTCGGTGAGAATACCGAAGAGGGCAGAGCTAAGTTCAAGGCTGAAATGGAAGCAATTCATTTCCGTTTTAAGGAGATTGTTTCTAAGTACAGACCTAAGCTTAATATCGAGGAGATCGCAACCGGTGAATTCTGGCTTGGTAAGGATGCTTTAGAGCGTGGCTTGGTTGATGAATTAAACACTTTTGATGCATACTTGCAAAATAGCCTAGAATTTACACAGGATTGTGCTATAAAGATTAGCATAGAACGAAAAGAGAAAAAGTCACTTAAAGATCTATTAGGAAAGTTCTTTAGTGCTAAAACCTGGACCAGAGCTGTAAAGGAAGAAGTAGCTCAGTCCGTTAATAATGCAACCCCTTACAGATAATAGAATTACGAGAATAAACATGGGTAAGTCTTTAGTTATTGTAGAGTCACCATCCAAGGCAACAATTATTAACCGTTATTTAGGTGATGATTATGTTGTAAAGGCCAGTGTCGGTCATATTAGAGACCTTGCCACTGCTGCAAGTACCGAGAAGAGCGACAAAAGCAAAACAAAGACTGACAAGGCTCATAAGCTGACTAAGGATGAGATTTTAGCCCGCAGTATGGGCGTTGATCCAAAGAATGGCTGGAAGGCAAATTATGCAATTATGCCTGACAAGCAGAAGGTTGTAGCTGAACTAAAAAAACTTGCCAAGGACGCTGATAAAGTCTACCTCGCAACCGATTTGGATAGAGAGGGAGAGGCTATTGCATGGCACTTAAAGGAAGTTTTAGGCGGAGATGACGACAAGTATCTGCGAGTAAAGTATCCTGAAATTACCAAGGCAGCTATTCATAAAGCCTTTGAGAATCCTGGCCGAGTAAATATGAACCTGGTTAATGCGCAGCAGACCAGAAGATTTTTGGATCGTGTCGTTGGCTTTATGGTATCTCCTTTACTGTGGAAGAAGGTTGCAAGAGGTCTTAGTGCCGGTCGTGTTCAGTCCGTAGCCGTAGAACTTATTGTGGATAAGGAAAGAGAAATCAAGGCCTTCATCCCTGAAGAATACTGGAATATCGATTCTGTAGTAAAGAACTCTGCCAATCAGGAATTAAAGCTAGCTCTGCATTCAAAGGGTGGTCATAAGTTCGATATCCATAACAAGGATGAGGCTGATGCAGTAGTTGCAGCCTTATCAAAGTCAGACTTTATTGTTGATAAGATTGAAACCAAGAAAGGTTCACAAAAACCTCTGCCACCATTTACCACTTCAACTCTGCAGCAGGTTGCCAATCAGCGATTGGGCTTCTCTGTAAAACGCACTATGATTGTGGCTCAGAGACTTTATGAGCAGGGTCTTATCACCTATATGCGTACTGACAGCGTTAATCTGTCAGATGAGGCTATTGCTGCCGCAAGAGATATTGTGTCCCGCAATTTCGGTGATAAGTATATTCCACCAAAGCCTAACTACTACAAGTCTAAAGAGTCAGCTCAGGAAGCTCATGAGGCTATCAGACCATCTCATCCTCTGGATCCGCTTCCATCCTCTGTTGATAAGGATGGTCAGAGACTTTTTGAACTGATTAAAGCCAGATATCTTGCCTCTCAGATGACCGCTCAGGAATACAATACCACCAGCGTCAGTGTGAGTGCCGGTGACTATGGATTTAAGGCCTCAGGCAAACAGATTACCTTTGATGGATTCAAGCGAGTCTATAACTTCAACAAGAACGAGGAAGTTATTCTGCCTGAGCTTGTAGAAGGAGAAAAGCTTAAGGTTTGTGAAATTCTGCCTTCTCAGCACTTCACCCAGCCTCCATCACGCTTCTCTGAAGCTTCACTGGTTAAGGAGCTTGAAAAGGACGGTATCGGCAGACCATCAACTTATGCCTCTATTATTTCCACAATTCAGGAGCGTGGTTATGTAACCATTTCTCACGGTCGTTTCTATGCCGAGAGAATGGGCGAGATTGTAACAGACCGTCTGAGATACTCTTTTAAAGATCTGATGGACAAGAATTTCACCGCCTCCATGGAAGATTCCTTAGATGAGATTGCCGAGGGTAATCTTGACTGGATTCAGAGTCTGGACAAATTCTATAAGAATTTTGAAGGGGAACTTTCAAAGGCAAATCAGTCCTTTGCAGAAGGCGGTATGCCAGAGAATTCTCCTCTTGAGATCAAGGAAATGCTCTGTCCTGAATGCAAGAAGTATCATATGGCTGTACAGTCAGGAAAGACCGGTATGTTCTTAAGCTGTCTTGGCTACTATGATAAGGATGTTAAATCAACAGACCGCTGCCACAAGACTCTTAACTTAAGAGCCATCGATCAGGCAGCCTTAAGCACCTCAAATATCTCTGAGGAAGAAGAGGCTCAGATCCTGCGCTCAAGACCTCGCTGTCCTAAGTGTCACAGTGTAATGGATACCTACATCATTGACGAGTCACATAAGCTGCATCTGTGTTCAACTCCTAACTGTGGCGGTTATCTGTTTGAGACTGGCAAGTTTGACTCTGAGATAGAGAAAGGTCCGGAGATCCCTTGTGAGAAGTGTGGACATACCATGATCCTAAAGGAAGGTCGTTTTGGTAAGTACATGGCATGTACCAACAAGGAATGCGGAAATACCAGAAAGATCTTAAAGAATGGTCAGGTTGCACCACCTCGTGAGGATGCCGTTGATTTACCTGATCTTCCATGCAAGGCTGCTGGTTCTCATTATGTATTAAGAGACGGTGCCGCCGGTATCTTCCTGGCCGCTCACAATTTCCCTAAGGTACGAGAGACCCGTCCTCCAAAGATTGTTGAACTTAAGAAATACAGAGATAAGATTTCTCCAAAGTTCTACTATCTTGCTGATGCTCCTGCCCATGATCCTGACGGTAATGAGACCGAGGTTCGTTTCAGTCGTAAGACTAAGAAACAGTACATTGTTTCTGTCAAGGATGAAAAACAGACCAAGTATGTAGCTTTCTACAACGAGGAGAAGGGGGTATGGGAAGAGCAGGAGGCTGCTAAGACCACCTCAAGGAAGACTGTAGCAAAGAGCTCTGAAAAGTCCTCAGAGAAGGCTACTGCCAAGAAGGCTACTGCAAAGAAGTCAGCTGCTAAGAAGGCTTCTTCTAAGAAGACTGCAGCCAAGTAGCTCCTAATCAAAAATAATTCTGTAAATCCGTCACTTCGTTTGAAGATTCCTGATACGAGTGACGGATTTTTTTGTGATAAAGATTTGATAATTTTGCTGGCTGTTCTATAACTGTATTCAGTTGTTTTCGGCATCAATAACGTTAATCAGGTTTCGTTTTTTTGGTTATTCATAGAGTTTTTGAAATAATTTAAAAAAAAATAATGAAATTTCAAAACACTAATTTAAACTTAAAAGAGTACAATGTGTGCTTCTGTTTTAATTGCTGCTTTTAGGATCATACTATGTTTAGTAAATTAAATGTCAAAGCCAAACTGATTATTGCCTTCTTTACAGTGATTCTCTTTACTCTGGGAATTGCTGTGACCGGTATTATTGTTCAGCTTAATAACAATAAGGTAATTAAGGATGTAAATTTTATCCTTGGTACCCGTCATGAGCGAATCGATAGAGTTTTTAAAGCTGTTGTTGCTCTTGATAATATCGCCTATGAGTTTTCTGCAGATACAGGCTCCTATACAGCTGATAAGGCTAAGGAATTTACTGATCTTGGCAGTGAGCTGCTTGATGCTACAGGTCAGCTTGCCGGAACCAATAATCCTAAAGAAACCAATGATATTAAAGCTAATTCCGCAAGGTATGTTCAGAATATTCCTTTATTCCTGGCAGCTGTAGGAAATGGAGAACAGGAAAAGGCAGAGTCAATTTATAAGGATGTTTTATCCTCCTGTTATGATGTGGTTCAGTCTTTAAGCTATAAGATTGGTGAAAGACAGATTAAACAGGCAAAGGATGTAGTGGCAGCGAATGATTCTGAAGGACCGCTGATTTTTACTATCGTTCTGTCTGTTATTGCAGTGATTGCTGCTGCTGTAATTGCCCTGATGTTTGCTAACAGTATTGTGGCAATTCTAACAAAGGCTGTAAATGCAGCTGAGGAAATGGCTCAGGGTAATCTTACTCATGAGATTAAACACTCCAGACGAGATGAGTTTGGTCATCTTTTATCTTCTCTTGAGAAGATGCGAGAAGAGTGGAGAGTCCTGGTAGGTTCAATCAAGTCTACCACCAGAGATGTTGAGGATAATGTTCAGCACATCAGCAGAATTACCGATAACATCAATACCAAGGCTCAGGAAGCGGAGAATCGCTCTCTGACTGTGGCTGCAGCTTCAAATGAGATGGTTTCAACTACCGGTGATATTGCGAATAACTGTGAGACCGCTGCGTCCAATGCCAAGCAGGCTAACAATACTACTGCTGAAGGTGTAGCTGCTGTTGAAGATACAATCAATGGCATTCAGATGCAGGTGGAGAATTCACGTCGTGATGCTGACTATATCCACGCTCTGGTAGAGCAGGCTGATAATGTTGGTACTATCGTTAACACTATTGACGATATTGCCTCTCAGACCAATCTGCTGGCTCTTAATGCCGCAATTGAAGCTGCCCGTGCAGGTGAAGCCGGTAAGGGCTTCGCTGTTGTTGCTGATGAAGTTCGTGCACTGGCCTCCCGTACCTCCAAGTCTACTCAGGAAATTACCAAGATGGTTACTCAGATTCAGTCTGATGCCAATACAGCAAATGAATCTATGACAGCCAGTCTGAATCGTATGAATGAACTTGCTGAGAAGACTACCACCGTTAACAGTCTATTGCAGTCAATCATGGATCAGGTAGGCGGGGTAACTTCTCAGATTACTCAGATTGCTACAGCAGCTGAAGAGCAGACTACTGCTACCTCTGAGATTTCTGCCAATATGCAGGGCATTACCGATATTTCTCAGAGCTTCTCTAATGAAGTTAGAAATGCAAATGTTGAAGTCAACAAGAGTATTGAGCTGCTAGAAGATCTGGTTCACAAGGTTGAAAGTATCAGAGTCTAGTTTCTGTATTTTACTTTTTTGATGAATTAAGCCATTGTCTGAAAAAGATAATGGCTTTATTGTTTGGGCCTGATGTAAAGAGTCTTATTAAAGACAGAAGATCTGCTTGCTACAGCTCCATTGGATAGGACTGGATTTTCCTGATTAAGGAAACATCTTCAGTCTTGTTATCATCTGCTGTTGCCATGAGATTTTCCAGTTCTCTTAGATACTGTTTTAGCTGAGACTGAATCTGTACGGAACAGTATTTGTAGTACTTCTGCAGCTCACTGTCAGACAGGTTCTCCCGGTAATTGTTACCAGCAAAAAGGGCAACATAAAGTCTGTAACTCTCTGAGCAGTTGTTATCAGCTCTAATAAAGGCACGATTATTAAGATTAAGACTGTTATGATAGTGAACTGAATCTGCCTCACTAAGCGTGTCAAGAAATGTCTGATAGGCTCCTTTCTCCTTATTCCGAGGAACAGAAGCTTTTTTTAATGCTGTAACAGCATCCCTGAGTGACAGATTGACTATACTTTCTCTTTGAGGAGTGAGCACAGTTGCCGGGGATAATATTCCAAAATCAGTCAGCTCATAGCTTTTAGGCAGCACATCATTGCCATCATAATAAAGAGCCTCAAGAGTATCCTCTCGAAGGGACAGCGGTCTGATAATCTCTATTGAGCGTGAGAGTGAATCGTATTCGAGAAGATATTTGTCTTGAGCTATGATATTTGAAAGCGACTCTATTCTGTCATGATAGCTTCTTATGACAAATCGAAGCAATGGTCCATTAACCTGACTTAAATATCTGAAAAGGTAAATCAGTAAATCCAGTCTCTTTGTATGTTCTGACTTTGAAATTTTATCCTGATAGCCATATTTTGCAGCACATGCGGAGAGTCCATCTGAATAGAAAGGAATTCCTCCATCCAGTATCTCGTGAAGTTTTAGAACTCTGTTTACATCACATACGCAGTAGGCTTCTTTGAGAATATCCGGTTTTCTGAAATTTCTTAGGCAGATCTGCTCTAAAACCTTAAGATTGCGTACAGACCAGGTGATTACAGTGGTCTCCTGGTTGAAAATCTTCTCTGAAAGAATATCCAGAAACTGATCTTCGGATAAGCCCTTTTTAATTGTAAAAGGATCGATTCCCTGGGAAAACAGATAATTCGGACTTGGTAATAGATTATCAAGGCCTCTGCTGGTAATAATCTCTCGCTCACCAGTGAGATTTAAATTCTCGTCGGCAAGAACATAGGCTATTCCATATAAAGCTGCTTTAGAGTCTGGATTGTTGAGTGGAAGAGGAAGTACAAAGGCGTACTTCCTTTTAATAACGGTCTGCATTACTTGAACTGATTGATTTCTTTTACGTATTCAAAGCCTGCAGCTTTAAGTTTGTTTACAAGTTCTTCCTGACTGATGTCATGGACCTTGCAAAGTTCCTCTAAAGATGAATACTCGTCTCTTAGCTGCATATTTACTGCAGACAGAAGAATAAAAGGATCCATTGAGGCGAATTTTTCTAAAGACATCATTTTTTACTGTCCCTCGAAATCCTGAATTTCATAGTTCATCTGAGAACGCATCTTCTTGACATTCTCAACTGCTTCCTCTGTGGTAAAGCCTCGGCATAGACATACGGCCATACGGCGTTCACCGTCAATATCAGGTTTGCCGAAGATTCTTAGCTGTGAGCCCGGGGATACCTTTAATACCTCATCAAGATTCTTGTAGGTGATTTTGCTGCCTTTACCCTTCAGACATACTGCTGCTGAAGCTGATGGTCCGAAGAAGGTGATCTTACCGATAGGAAGTCCTAAAAGTGCTCTTACATGCAGAGCAAACTCTGACATGTCCTGAGAAACCATGGTTACCATACCGGTATCGTGAGGTCTTGGTGACAGTTCTGAGAAGATTACCTGATTTCCGCAGATGAAAAGCTCAACACCAAAGATTCCATAACCGCCCAGCGCAGAAACAACTGTTGAGGCAATGCGCTTGGCTTCAATCAGAATATCCTCGGAAAGATGTGCCGGCTGCCATGATTCCTGGTAATCGCCATGAACCTGATGATGTCCGATGGCTTCGCAGAAATGAATTCCGTCTGAGGCACTTACAGTTAACAGGGTAATCTCGCTGTCAAACTGAACAAAGCCTTCAACAATAACTCTTTCCATCCCTCCACGACCGTTTTTGCAGGCTTCATCAAAGGCTTTTTCAATGTCTCCCTCTGATTTGAGGACGCTCTGACCCTTGCCTGAGGAACTCATAATTGGCTTCATGATGCAAGGAAAGCCGATACGACCGATCTGCTCTTTAATTTCACTTACGGATGAGGCAAAGAAATATGGTGAGGTAGGAAGTCCTAATTCCTCAGCTGCCAATTTTCTGATGGCTTCTCTGTTCATGGTAATGTTGGCTGCATTGGCGCTTGGTACAACATTAAAACCTTCAGCTTCAAGCTTAAGTAGAGTTTCTGTGGAAATAGCCTCAATCTCAGGGATGATGTAATCTGGTTTGAGTTTTGTAATCAGATCATATAACTCGTCAGGATTTTTCATATTGATGATAGCTTTCTTCTGTGCTACCTGCATTGCAGGTGCATTGTCGTATCTATCACAGGCTGTGACTTCAATTCCGTAACGAATTAACTCAATTGCAACTTCTTTTCCAAGCTCTCCTGATCCTAACAGCAGGGCACTGGTGGTTTTATCTTGATAATCAATTGTAACTGATGTAGACATTTCTCTCTCCGGAAAACAAACTGCGGATATTATAACCCAACCACGATATCAATACATTGATATGGCAATTTTTTTGTTTTTTGCACTCAAAACTTTCTTTTTTTGAAAAGAATCAGTTTTTCGTGTTTGTTTTCTCTGTAGAACTATTGGTTTTCCAATATATTTGACAGCAAAGCTTTTTTCTCTTTGCTGAGTTTAATGAGCTTATCCTCAGCAAGACTTAAGATTAGAGCTTTGCAGCCTTTGAGGATCTGATTAAAAGACTCTTTGAACTCTCCTGTGTACCATGGATCGTCTATGTTGCCGGGAGTGTCTGTAAAATCCAGCAGTTTGTAAACCTTGCTCTTGTCCATGTCTGGAAACAGGTAGTAAAGATTTCTCAGGTTGAAATCTTCCATAGCGATGATGTAATCGTTTGTTTCAAGATCATCTCGTGTAATCTGTCTGGCGGTTTTCTCTGAGCAGTCGATGTGATAGGAGTTTAAAAGTTTTTTTACCGGCGGATAAACTCCATTACCGATTTCCTCCTGAGAGGTGGCTGCAGAGCAGATTCTGAATTCATCTGAAAGCCCTATGTCATCTACAAGTTTTTTCATAACAAATTCTGCTATAGGAGAACGACATATATTACCGTGACAGATAAATTCAATTTTGATCATTTTGCTTACCAGTGTTGAAAATTGTTTTAGCTAAATATAACACTATTTCAGAGAAACTGAATCATATACACGGGAAGTAATTCCACATTGCCATCTTTCTGAACATCTTTTGTATATGCAAGAATCTTCCTGGATATTCTTGAGGAGAATTTTTCTGAAAATTTATCGATAGATGAATGATTTTTATAGCCAGAGCTTTTGACTTCAATTGGACAAATTTTCTTGTTGAAGGTTGTTAAAAAATCAATTTCGTAATTTCTTTTTGCTGCTTCATTTCTGAATGTATGATAGAAAAGAACGTGTCCATTTGTTGCAAGTGTCTGAGCGATTATGTTCTCATATAGATATACAAGGTTAGTCTGCAGTTTGTCATTTAGCAATTTTGCATATATATCATTTTCGGTAAAATCTTTGTCTTTAAATGACAATGTAACAAACAGTCCTGTATCTGTGGTGAAGAGTTTGAATCTTGAAAGATCTTTGTTTTGAGATAATCCAACATTAGGATCATTTGCATGGTAGGAAACCAGTACTGTTCCAGAATCTTTTAGTTCTGCAATGTCCTCAAGAATGTCTCCTGCTCGATTCCCTGATAAAACTCCAGAAACCTGATACCTAGAAGCATTACTGTTAAGTTGAGCAGGAATTGCCTCAAAAAGAGTAGAGAGTTTTCCTGATGGATCAATTTTAAAAAAGTCATCATGATAAAGAGAAAGAATATCTCTTTTTACAGCATCAACTTCTCTGAAATCATTTGTCTGAATATAGCTTTCAACTGCCTGAGGCATTCCTCCAATGAGCATATATAGCCTATAGTCCCTCATAACTTTTCTATGAGCTGCAGGACCTAAAGGTTTTCCTTCCTCATAAAGTTTTTTTAACATCGGAACTGTTACTTCATCTCCAAGAGTCCATCTGAATTCTTCAAAATCCATAGGAAAAATTTGGATTTTTCTCTCTTCACTTGGAATTAGAATATCTTTAACATTCTTATGAATTGAAATTAGAGAACCTGTTTCGATGTAGTCATATCTGCCATCTTCAACTAAAGCCTTGATGGCCTGTCTTGCCTTAGGACAAAGCTGAACTTCATCAAAAATTATCGCAGATTTTCTCTTTTTTAAGCTTACTTTATATGTTAACTGTAACTGCAGAAAAATGTAGTCTAAATCTGATAAATCATCAAAAAGCGCTTTTGTTTCATTAGAAGCTCTGAAAAAATCTACTAAAATAAAGCTTTCGTACTCATTTTTTGCAAATTCCCTAACTACAGTAGATTTTCCTACTCGTCTTGGACCTTCTATCAAAAGAGCTGTACGTCCGTTTGATTCTTTTTTCCACTTAAGTATTTTGTTGTATATCTTACGCTTAAACATCAGGTTTAACCTTTTTAATATTGGTTGTTACATTCTAATTTTGAATTATAATTTCAAAATCGTCAAATGTTTTTAAGCGTTTTACCGCAAAATCGTCAAATGTTTTTAGGTGTTTTACCGCAAAATCGTCAAATGTTTTTAAACCTCTGCACTAGTCAAGATAAGTGGAATAGGAAAAAATGTATATGAGGAGTTGAACTTTAACCAAAAAAGATAATGAGATGATCATATTTCTCGGATTATGTGGAAATTTTTAAATTCGGTACTATCCTTACAAGTGGTTGTTTTGTTCTATAAGGAAAAATTATGAAATCTTTTGGACTAAAAGCTCTTAACTCATTGATTTTAGCTTCATCATTAACCGTTGGTGCTGCAAATGCAGACAACTTTGTGAATACTTATTTCTACGATCTTGATGATGCCTTTATCAGTAATGTTGATATTGCTCTTAAAGAGTCTGCAAAACACAATAATGTTATTCTGAATATCAATGATGCAAAAAATGATGCCGCTAAACAGAAAGAGGCAATTTTAAGTCATGATAATTCTGATCCTAAGATTGTTAATCTTGTAAATGTAAATGATGCTTCTGATGTTGTTGCCGCAGCTAAAAAGCACAACGCCAGAGTAGTTTTTGTAAACCGTCAGCCAGATGACTTTGTAATCAAGAGTTACGATAAGGCATGGTATGTTGGTTCTGATGCTGCTGCCTCAGGAAAAATGCAGGCAGATCTTATTTCACGAGTTTTAAAGGAGCATCCTACCTTTGATAAGAATAAGGATGGCGTAATCAATACAATCCTGATTAAGGGACAGAAAGAACATAAAGATACTATTCTTCGTTCTTCAAATGTAATTAGTGAACTTGATGCCCGTAAGGTTAAGATCAATCTTATTGATGAGTTCTATGCCGATTTTGATAAGAAGAAGGCTGTACAGCAGTTCAGTGCAGCTTTAGATAGACATCCAATTCACGAGGTTGAACTTGTAATCTGCAATAACGATGCAATGGCCTTAGGTGTTATTGAGGTTCTGAATGACAATGGCTTTAACGTTGGTAAGAATAATATCAGTCTGATTGATTACCAGGTAGGCAACAAATTTGTAAATTACATTCCTGTATTCGGAATTGATGCTATCCCAGAGGCAGTTGATGCAATCTCTGAAGATAAGATGGAAGGTACTATTCTGAATGACTACACCCGTCTTGCAGAAGCTGCTCTTGTAATTGCAACTGACAAGGATGTTTCTCGTCAGGCTTTAACTTCAAAGCTGAAACTGAAGGTTTCTCAGGATGGCGTTGTTGATGTTCCTTACAAGATGCTGTCACGCGTACATGAATAGAATTAGCAAGTCTTTCTAAGAATCAGATTTGTATTCTGAAAAGCTGGATCTATCTTAGCTTCAGCTTTTTTGTGTCTATTTGACGCCTTGTTTATAAATTATGCGGGCGTGAAAAAACACGGTTTTAAACGTGAGGATGCTAGCCCGCATTATCTGTAAGGGTCGTGTAGATAAATTTTGTTTTAAACTCTCTTTAAAACAAGTGAAGTATTGATTCCACCAAAGGCAAAGTTATTTGCCACCAGCAGTTCACACTGATGCTTTAGAGGTTCATTAACGATATAGTTAAGATTACCGCAGCGAGGATCAACTTCTTTTAAGTTCAGATTTGGGTTGAACCAGCCTTCATTCATCATGTTCAGAGCGAACATGGTCTCAACTGCACCACAGGCTCCTAAGGTATGACCAAAGTAACTCTTCAGGGTTGAGATTGGAGTCTTATCTCCAAAGATGTTGAAGGTTGCATTTGATTCTGCGATATCTCCTTTATCGGTACCTGTTCCATGAGCGGATATATAGCCGATATCCTCTGGTTTTAAACCTGCATTATCAACAGCCTTGCGAACACAGATTTCTATTGTCTCCTGATTAGGGGAGGTAATATGTGTGGCATCGGAATTGGTGGCAAAACCTATAATCTCACCGTAAATCTTTGCACCGCGGGCTTTAGCATGCTCATACTCTTCAAGTACCACGGTACCGGCACCTTCACCGATAACCAGACCGTCTCTATCCTTATCAAAAGGAGCTGGGGTAAGCTTTGGAGTATCGTTTTTTGAGGAGGTTGCGAACATGGTATCGAATACCGCAGCATCACAGACTGAAAGTTCTTCGGCTCCACCTGCGACCATAGCGGTCTGATATCCGTTTTTAATTGCCTCGTAGGCATAACCTATGGCCATTGAGCCAGAGGTGCAGGCTGTTGAGGTTGGAATAATTCTGCCGGTAATGCCAAAGAAGAGAGAGATATTTACAGCTGTAGTCTGAGGCATCATTTTTACGTAGGAGTTGGCGTTCAGATCACCTGTGGTATTGTCGGTGAGCATTGATGCAAAATCCTTAACGGCCAGTGTGCTTCCAAAGGAGGAACCATAGGCGACACCCATGTCTCCGCTTTTTAATAGTGGATCGTCTAATAGTCCGCTGTCTATAAGCGCATACTCAGAGGCACGAGTAGCCATCATTGAGACACGGCTCATGGAGCGGATTTTCTTGCGGGTGTAATGTTCCGGAAGTTTAAAATCTGGGCATGGCGCTGCCAGATGAGTGATAAGGCCATCGTATTTGTCCCAATCTTGCATGGTGACAACGGCATTTTTACACTCAAGAATTCTTTTCTTATTGTCATCCCAGCTTTCTCCAAAGGCGGTAACCATTCCCTGTCCGACAATAGCAACACGATGTTCCACTACTGCATACCTCCATCAATGCTTATAACCTGTCTTGTAATGTAGGCGGCATTATCTGACATCAGATATGAGGCCAGGGAGGCAACTTCCTGAACCTGTCCCATACGCTTTAGAGGAATAAGCTTTAGAATTTCTTTTTTTACAGTCTCATCCAGCAATGCCATATCAGTCTCAATAAGTCCTGGAGCAATGGCATTTACGGTGATGCCTCGCTTGCCCACCTCAACCGCCAGAGCCTTTACTGCTCCAATGAGACCAGCCTTTGAGGCACTGTAGTTTACCTGTCCGCGATTGCCGATTATTCCTGAAACTGAGGAGATGGCGATGACTCTGCCGCCCTTGTGAGCTGCAATCATTGGCATGATACATGGATGAACCACGTTGAAGAATCCTGTAAGGTTGGTATCAATGACACTGTCCCAGTCCTCAGAACTCATCATCGGAAAGGCTGCATCAGCGGTAATACCTGCATTGCAGACGACTCCGTAGTAAGGTCCGTTTTTCTCTATATCTTCTTCAAGTATTCTTCTGGAGTTTTCACGGTCACAGACATCAAAGCTTAAAGCGTAGGCCTTTCCCTGATTCTGTTTTATATTATTTATAGCCTCGTTTACTCCATCGGCACTGTTTCGATAGTGCAGTATCACTTCAAAGCCATCTTTACCCAGCTGCTGTGCTATGGCCTTACCTATTCCGCGACCTGCTCCTGTAACCAGAACTCTTCTCATGTTTTCCATGTTCTAATCTCTTTTAAATAATCTTTTCAGATCGTCATCTGTAACTCTGATTAAATTAACTCTGCCGCTGGCAACAGTTTTATCCTCGCTGATGATTTCTCCATCAAAGGAGGCTATAGCGCCGTCGTCCATAATTTTTTTTACCTTAATTTTCAGGACAGAACCTTTATCAAAGTGATCTTTAGGATACTTCAGATCTCTTGCTCCAAGAACCATTCCCATTGGCGGAATGTCGATATTGTGAAGTTTTGCAAGATATCCTGACCAGACTCCTACAGTCTGAGCGATAAGCTCTATTGTAAAGTATGATGGAAGTTCACTGTTCTCGTTTAGGAAATTTCTGAGAACACCATCCTCTCTGACATATGATTCACAAAGTGCAGTTTCATTCGTAACCTCAAGCACCTTATCAATCAGAACCATCGGTGGTCGGTGTGGCAGATAGTTCTCTGGCAGAAGATATTTTGTCATTTTGTTAATCCGATAATTACTGAAGCGTTATTTCCGCCAAACGCAAAAGAATTCGACATCATAAATGGTTTAGACGCTCTTGTACTGTTTAGTATCAGGCCGCAGTCATCAAGTTCTGAGTCCAGTTCGCGGTATTCTGTACTCTGCAGTGGCAGAGTAAGATCGTTTTCAAGAATATAACACAGAATACAGCTTTCTAGTATTCCTGCAGCACCTAAGGTGTGTCCTGTCATGTATTTGGTTGAACTGCATGGTACCTTATTGGAGAATATCGAGGCTACAGCCTTTGCCTCCATGGCATCGTTCAGTTTTGTAGCGGTTCCATGCAGATTGATATAACCGATATCAGAAGGTGACAGACCTGCACCTGATAGAGCCATATTCATGGCGCTTATGGCACCTTCACCTGAGGGATCAGGTGAGGATACATGATAGGCATCTGATGATTCGCCAAGTCCTAAAAGAGACAGTTCAGATTTCTCCTTTGAGAGGATCATAAGTCCTCCAGCCTCACCGATACTGATACCGTCTCGTCCCTTACAGAAAGGCGTACATGGTGTTGGGGAGATAAGTCCCATGGAGTTAAATCCGTTGATTGGTACTGTGCTTAGGGTATCAGCTCCACCTGCAATAACCACATCACAAAGACCGCTTTCAATAAGTCTGTGAGCACTTATAAGCACTCTTGAGGATGAGGAACAGGCGGTTGAAATTGTATAGCTCGGACCTTTTACCTTTAAGTATTCGGACAGGAACATAGCCGGATCACCGAATTCCTGAAAAGAGTAATAATAGTCCTCAGAACGGGTATGAGTCTGTTTGTAATTTTTTATCTCTTCCTCGGACTCACTAAGTCCTGAGGTTGAGGTACCCATAACCACACCGATCCTCTCTTTAGGGTATTTATCTTTGAAATAGGCAAGCTTATCCTTAAGCTCAACGCACAGATAGGCTAAAAAACGGTTGTTGCGGGTATTATGCTCTCTGTAATCAGAAATATCTGGTAAGGGACAGTCGTTAACACAGCCGAAGTAGGCGGTCTTCCCACCGTTAATCATGTCAGAGCGTGCAGTCAGGTAATTACCGTGATCTGATGTGAGGGTGCTGATGATTTTCTCTTTTGTTGCACCAAGGGCACTTACAGAAGCGTAGCAGTTAATGTAAATCATTGATTATTTTTAGTGTATATATTGTAAATTGATGCTGTAGTTAAACTCGTGATTAACAATTTTTACCGGAAGACAGCCGGTATCATACTGAGCATATTCTATATTATAAAGCTCTTTTCCATCGAGTTTACTTAATGTCACTGCATTATCATCTCTGTGGATTATATATTCCTTAGTAATTTCCTTAGATAAGCGGTTTTTCCGGTCAAAGGCCAGCATGATGTCAAAGAGAACCTGATTTACCGGCGGCAGCATGCTTTTAGGTACATAGTAGCTGCCCACAAGTTTTCCTTTTTCATATTTAAGGTTGAAAAGCGGGAGCGAGCTTAAGGTCAGGCCGGTGAAATTGAGTCCTGTTGTATTCAGTTTCACAATGCATAAAAGAGAATTCTTTTTGCCGTTATAGTCTGCGGTCAGAATCTGTCGGTATTCTTCATCTCTATCAAAGCTGATGAATGGCAGAGGAATTTTTGCGTTCTTTTCAATATTGATGTATTCAGGTGATTGTTCTAGTCCTGCTGTATTCTGATCTGTAACCTTTGAAGTGTGGCTGCAGGCGCTTAAAAAAAACATCACTAAGATGAGCGCAATATATCTCTTGTAATTAAGAATTCTTTTAAACTTCATCATTGGTAATCTTGTTTTTTGGCATATAGGCTGAAAGAATGAATGCACAGATGATACCTGTTACAAGACAGATTGCAAAGCATTTTATCGCATCTACACTTGAGAAAATCAGAATGCCGATAGTCATAAGCGTGGTGGCAAGAGCTGTGAAGATGGCAATTACTGAGGTAACCTCAAGCTTTGAACTGCTCATGAAGATATTGTAGTTGATGCCGATGCCTAAAAGCACTATAAGTCCAAGCTCTGAGAACAGGTTCACCTCAAAACCTGATAGCAGAAGAACAAACAGGGCAGTGCCGATGGAAAGGGCTGAGAAAAAGGTTCCGGCAAGAGCCTTTATAAAGCCTGCTCTGATTGTGGATACCACGAGGATACAGAGCATGAAGCCTAAAATCACTCTAAAGAAGATTTCCCGGTACATTTTAAAGATAGCTGTAAGCTTTCCTCTATGATCAACATAGGTACAGCCATCAACTAAAGCGGCTAAATCCTGTATAGCCTTTTCATCTGATACCTCCTCAAGTACCACCATAAGGGAGCTGTAATCATCTCCTCTGTAGTAAAGATTTCTGTAAAGCTCTCCTGCTCTGGAGGCAAAGTAATCCTTTGCGCTTAAACTCTCACAGCGGTAATCCTCAGCTTTAATCTCAAGACCTCTGGTCTTCAGATCGTTCTTAATTTTATCCTTTCTGTCATTTAAAAAACGGCAGGTCTCAAGCTGGGATTTTTCAGAGTTTATTTTTACAGATAAAAATCTCTTTATTTTTCCGTCATGCTGTGCGATAGCAAGCAGTTCTTTAGTCGGTTAATGCTCATCTCCTGAGTCTTTAAAGCCTTTGGCATACTCTGAAAACTCATAGGATCATCATTGGTCTTAAGATTAAATAAGGCAGAGAGGGAGATAAAAAATAAAACTGAAATAATACTGATACGCAGCTTTGGCTGTCTTATAAAAGTAAGATAGTCTTTAAAAAAGCTTTCAAATGGCAGCTTGGTTCTTTTTAGACGTTCTAAGAAGAAAGGTTCTACTATGATGACAAAAAGACATGCAAAGGAGATGGTACACATACAGAAGAAAGCCATCTGCGAGACTGCTTTTACAGGCGAGAGCAGAATAATAAGATAGGCGCACAGATCGGTGATGACTGCAAAGGAGAGTGGCTTTGTAAGTTTTCTTATGGTTTCAGCTGCGCTTTCAAGAGCTCCGATCCTAAGGGTTGTAAAATAGATGGTGTAATCACAGACAATTCCGATGACACTAAGACACATGCCAATGATAATGAGATTGATTTCATCATAGATTAGTGTTGTAAAAAACAGGGCAGAGATAATTCCGCATAAGATAGAGCCTATGGTTAGAAACACTGGAACAAATGATCGGAATACAAAGAAGATAAGACAGAAGATGCCAACGGTTGTGACTGAACCCAGAATTGTTATTTCTCTTTGGGAGGTGGAAGCTGCATAGTCTGAATAGAATACAGCTCCTTTTTTGATGATGGAAATATCAGGGTATTCATTCTCAATTCTGTCAATTAAATTATCTGTTTGAATGGTGAACTGTGATGCCACCTTAGTGCTTAGCGAATCTGCATTCAGAACTGCAAATACCAGTATCCACTCATGTCCCTTATCATCATAGGCAACAAGGTGTCCGTTTTCAATTTTAAGGGAGTTGTCCTTTGAAAAGTCAGCAGCCAGAGCTCTGCCGACAAGCAGCAGATCGTTTTGGATTTCAGCGGAGGATACTCCGGAAAAGCCTGAGTAGAGCTTTGAGAGAAGCTTTAGAGAGTAGTTGTCTGCCTCAATCTCTTTTTTGAGGTCCGCAGATAAAAAAGCTGTTTTGTATTTATAGACGAAGGCTGCGCTTTGAAGCTTATCCTCATCGGATATCTTTGCGGTTATGTTTTTTAGAGAAGGTATCTGATTCAGCTCCTCAATGAAGCGGTCAGCTGCCTCATGGAGTCTGGCATTATCGGGCTGATTTGATTTCTCTGAATCTATAGGCTGTTTTTTAATAGATGCCTGGTCGGAGGTTTTGTCTGATGCCTTGTAGGATTGTGGGGCTGATGCTGTATCAGCTCCTCCTGCTCCTTCAACTCCTGCTTCTCCTAGGGCGAAGATTACCTGGGAGTTGAGTCTTTGTATAAACTCAGCTTCAATTTCTCTTTGTTCCTTATTATCCGTGCTCTGAGGCAGAAGTGAGAGCACTGAAGTCTCAATGGTCATATCCTTAAGCCTGTAAAAACTTATACAGGTGGCTATAACCAGAAAGATGCAGAGTAAAAGGGCAGAGAATTTTCTACTCAAAATACTTTAAATCCTCATTTGTAACAGCCTTTGATGAGAAATCATAGTCTGAAAATTTCATAACGGTGAGATCACCATTCGACCCCCGGATTTCAAGGGAGTCTATATATTCAGATCCATCAAGGGTAATGGTCTCAAAGAACTTTTTAAGAATCTCATTCTTAGGACTTAGGCTGGCTTTATAGTGCTCGCTGGTACCGGAAAGATTACAGTCAAAATCGTTAACAAGCGAGTCATCCGGATTCATGAGTTTTAACATTAGATTTAAAAGAGAATGCACGGCAGGATTATCATCTGCTTTTATGGTATGAACCTCACCTGCACTGTACTCGGTTATGGAATCCTTTTTTATTGCAAGTACCATAGGGTATGGTTCTGCCTGTTTTATTAGCACGCCCCTGTCCTTAACATTTAAAATGGTGCCTGAGGAGAGAAGATTAAGGTTGGCATCCTTAAGATATTTATCCTGAGTAAACACAAGAGAATGGGAGCCTTTATCACAGAGACTCCTGCCGATTTCATTCAGTGTTAGGGTCTCTGCACTGGAACTTACAGTAAATGCTGTAAGGAAAAACAGGACGGTTCTTTTTAATAAGCTAAACATTTTTTGGTTATTTCAACTGCTTAAATTGTTTTACTCTGTCTATTTTGCGATTTTCTCAATAATGCACTCATGCTCTTTGTAGCTGTCATTTTCCGGATCACTGACATAGTTTATACCAACAAGAATAATAGGATTAGGTTTATCCATATACTGCGCAGCATAATTTCTGTCTTTGATCTGTTCAATTGCCTCGTGAGCATCTCTGCCGTATTTCAGCTCTACAATCAGGATCGGAAGATTTGGTAGATTAGGCTCATAGATAATATCAGCAACGCCTTTACCTGCCTGCAGCTGTCGTCTGGCGGTATATCTATCTGCGGTCGAAAGAGAGTAACCACACAAAATACAGTAGGTTAAAGATTCCTCATTGTTATAGGCCAGTACGGAAATATCTGTTGCATTGTGAATTTCGTTGAAAATAGAGGCTACTCTTTTCTCATCCAAAGCTACCGTAGCCTCATATAAGTTATAGGAACGCTCTACAATAGCCATGGATTTGTACCAGCTGTTCTGCATGATATTTCTCTGCATGGAATCGCGAATTTCTTCATTCGGTATATATACAGCTTTCAGTGAGCTGTTAGGAGTAGAAATACATCCAAAGTAGCCAAGACAGATGAGCAGGCATAAAACATCATTCTTATTTTTTAGACTGGTTAAATCGTTCTGGAATGTTGAGGAGTCAACACTGATAATGTTTCCTGACAACAATGAAACTATATCATCACGCAAGCCATCAAAATTCATGTTAATTAAAAGCTGCACCTGCTCAAAAGAGGCTGTATCAGACCAGTAAGACTTACAAGTTCCGTCTCTAAGAGCACTGCATACAGAATTAGGATTAAATATTTCTACAGCATTAAGCTTATATCCGTCATACCAGCTTCTGAGAGAATCTAAAGAAACAGAGCCTTGTCTTTTGGAAACAAGATCTTTTACATCTTTCAGAGTAAAACCAAAGAAGTTTTCCAAAGGTTCAGGAGAAAGCATATTATATTCAGCAAAATTATTCAGAGCTGACTGAGAATTGTATTTTTTTATCGGCAGGATACCTGTGAGATAAACAAAGGAAAAGCATTTTGCTCCCTCTGAGCTTTTAAACAGAGCTCTGAGTAAATCAATAAATTTCTCCTGAAGCGCATGTTCATCCTTATAATCTCTATAGATTAGATCCCATTCATCCATGATCAGAACAAAAGAGGTGTCTGTGTTATCATAAATAGAGGTTAAACAGTCAATTAAAGAAAGATTATCCTCAAGAGGATTGATTTCAAAATGCGATGCGAATTCGTTGCTTTTTAAGAGTTCCAACACTGTCTGATACTGAAGAAAATCCACCAGATCATCAACATATTCAACGTGCAGTCTTTCATTCTTTGAATATGAATCAAACTTTCCCTTAATGGAGTTCATGTCAATATAGAGAACATTGTATTTATTCAGATGTTCTTCAAACTGAGGATGCTTTGATATTTTCAGATTAGAAAACCATTCTCTGCTGTCACAGCCTTTTGAATAATAGGCGCTTAGCATTGATGCTGTTACAGACTTTCCAAAGCGGCGAGGTTTGGTAAAGGCCATGAATCTTTTTTCTTTATTAAAAAAGTCAAAAGTTTTTTCTATAAAATCAGATTTGTCCACGTAAGAAGAACGATCAAATAGAGCAAGTTTTTTAAATGCGTCATAGCCTGTATTTAGTATCATCTGTGGTCACCGCTTTATATTTTGTTTATCTGATTTATTCTTTAATTATTTTATATCCGCGTTGGTGTTGCGGTTAAAGATATTATTACATTTATTTTTCTTTTGTTACTCTGAAAGCCTCAATGGCATCTAAAAGCGGCTGAGGGGTGATATACAAGAGTTCATTGGTTCTGGCGTTAATCATGACCTGGGCAGTATGGCCATAGGCACAGAGAATATCTGAGTTTAACGCATAGACCTCATAATGAATCTCTATCTTTCCCTCACACTGGGTCATCATGCTGATAACTCTGGCACATTTGTCGGTTACCTTTAGAGGGTTACGGTATTTGCACTCGCACTCAACAATCGGCATGGCGAAAATATGTTTTTTCATCATGTCATAACCGAAATCAAATGCATTGAACATATCCTCACGGGCCAGTTCAAAATACTTTATATAGTTGCCATGCCAGACAATTCTCATGGCATCGGTGTCATGAAAGGAGATTGGTATGAGGCTTTCATGGCTAATGATGAACTCGGGTTTTCTGTACATTTACGCTCTCTATATTTGATTTTATTCTATTTTTATTTTCTGAAGAACTCAAAGAAATTAAACCACTGATAAGGATATCTTAAAGCGAAGTATTCTAAAAGCTCCGCATATTTCTGTACATATTCCTTTAAGGCATCCTCCTTGTTTTTACGTGGAAGCTTCACCTCTTCGAACAGATCGCGGCAGAAGATTTCAATCTTTCCGGTCTTCTCGTTTTTAAGGGCAAAAAGACACTGCACCGGACATTTTAAAAGGGAGGCCAGAATAAAAGCTCCCTGCGGAAGATAAGCTTTTCTGCCTAAAAAATCCACCTCGCAGACTCGCTCCGGCTCTTTAAGTTTTGCAGAAGCACTTTTTTTCTGCGAATTCTCTTTTACCGGAGTTCTGTCGCCTACAATGGCAATCATGCCTTTATTTTCAATAATCTCGGAAAGTTTTAAGGCTGTATCAGGTCCAATGGAATCGGTTGCAATTATATTAAGCTGGGCATCATTACTTACTGCCCTGAGGATATTGTTAAAATTCTGAGCGTTTTTAGTAAAGAATACCGAGTAGACTTCAGGTGCTCTGGTATCTTTCTTTGTGCCTAAAGCTCTTAGAGCATCCACATTGCCTAAATGGGAACACAGAAGAATTTTGCCTCTGCTCTCTTTTTCATAGGCATAGAAAACCTCTTCAGAGTCCTCCATAAATACCGCTTCACGATAGAGATGAATGTTCCCTCGCCAGGCATTGATTTTATCGATGAGCATACTGCCAAAGGACATAAAATGGGTAAAGCTTGAGTAATGTACCTGTGGCAGACCTTTCTTTGCTCTTATCCTTTCTACCTGTAAGAGAAAATCCTTAGAAATATCCCGCTGTTTTTTTGAAAACAGATAATAAAAGAACATCACCGGATACAGGCAGAGTTTAAAGATGGTGCTGCCGCCATAATCATAGAAGAACAGCATCAGTCTGATACCGTAATAGCCTCCGATTTTCTCGCGGCCTTCAGACCAGTGCTGATTATTCTCTGAAGTTTTAGAGCTGTTTTGTTTATCTTCAGTCATGAGAGGTGAAAAGTTTTTTTACAAGTGTAATCGGAAGTCTTAAGATCATGAGGGTGCAGAGCACAGTATGTATATAGCTGATCTTAAACTGATCGGAGAGTCTGAAATTGGAATGTCCGTCTTTGGGATAGGCTACCTTGGTTTCAAAAAACTTAAATGGAGTTCCTGCCCATTTGAGTCTTACCAGAATCTCAATGTCAAAGGTCATACCGAATTTAAGATTACAGCTTTTTGCGCACAGACAGGTCTTCTCCACCGGATAGGCTCTAAAGCCTATCATGGCATCGATAATGTCATTACTTAGAGTTTCAAGCTTTACAAAGAAATTGGTGATTTTTCTGCCGATAACCCTGGATTTTGGAGCGTTCTCATCATAGAGTGGACAGCCTGAGATAACCGCCTCTGGATCCTCGTTTATAAGCTCTACAATCTTATTGATATCATCAATGTTATGCTGACCGTCGGCATCAATCTGAATGGCGTGGGTGAAACGGTTTTCCTTTGCAAATAGAAGCCCTGTAAGCACAGAAGCTCCCTTGCCCTTGTTGCGGTCATGATGCAGCAGAAAGACATCCCTGAGGTTTTCGCAGATTTTATAAAGCTCTAAAGCTTCTTCTTTGCTGTTGCCATCGTCAACAACAATAAGCGGAAAACCAAAAGGCAAAAGTCTACTGATTACCCCTTCAATTTTATCGGTGTGTTTATAGCAGGGGATAACAATACAGATCTTCGGCATAACTGTTTATGTCTGTGTTTTTATCAGTGGTTTTATCTATTCTGTTAATGTTTATTATTCAAAAGTTTAATTATTCAGCCGTTTTATCATTCTGTAACCAGCTTACCTGAGGAGGCTTTCTCATTTTCCTTTGAGGTAATGATATATTCAAAGGCCAGACGCTTTTTCTCCGGCAGATATTCAAGAGTTAGCTTTAATCTGTCATTTGGCAGAATAGGAGAGGTGAATTTTACAGCAGGAGAGCCACCTTCAAACTTAATCCCGAAGATTTCCTCTGCAAATTCCTGAGCCCAGCCGATCTGAACTACACCAGGCAGTACCTTCTGAGCTTCAAAATGTCCTTCAAAGTACTCCAAATCCGGATTTACCACGATGGTAACGATGGCTTTAGTCTCACTAATTCTGCTGGTTGTGTAGAAATTTGGCTTAATCATTAAAGAGCTCCTCTAAAAGTGGAGTAATTCTTTTTCCCATATGATTTACGGGAATACGTTTTACAAATCTAAAATAGCGTGGGATTGCCACCGCTGGAAGATAACCTCTAAGATACTCTCTTAAGATCATCACTACAGCTTTTCTGTCAGCGGTTATATTCTCCACGCTGTTATCTGTGTACTGTGCTGTATCCTTTTTAGCAGTCTGTTCTTTAAGAATACATACGGCACCGATGCAGGTTCTCTGATTCTTGGTTATCACCAGAGCCACCGCATCCTCGATAATCGGATTCTTTTTCAGAAGATTCTCTATCTGAGTCAGACTTACACGATTCTCTTCTATTTTTACAATTTTATCCTTGCGGCCGGTAATTCTAAAGTGTGGACCTTCAAATTCGAGATTATCGTCAATTCTGCTGTAACCATCCGACATCAGAGAATCAAGTTTATATCCGTCTTCAATCTTAACAAACTTAACTGCAGAAAAGGGGATAAACAGAGGTTTATCGCCACGGTTATCCCTATGGGCCATACTGTTGCTCTCGGTTGAACCATAGATTTCTGTTACGGCACACTGACACCAGTTATAAAAGGAGAGGGCTGCCTCATCCGGCAGTGGAGAGCCGGCACTGATACACAGCCTAATATCGGGAGCTTTGATTTTTGTATCCAGTCTTTTGATAAAGGCAGGAGAGGATACTAAAACCAGCGGCATACTGTAGTTTGAAAGTTCCTCAGGGTATCTTACCATATAGGTAGTCATGGGCAGATGACGGAGGATCGGCATGAAGATTCTGTAGGTAAGCCCATACATGTGATAAGGCGGTACTGTGGATATGAGTCTTAATCCCTCAATACTCTCAAGACTGTCTGAAAGCTCAAAGGAGCAGGCGATATCTATCTGCATGCTTTTAAGAGATTTGTTTACTCGCTTGCTTTTTCCAGTGGTGCCGGAGGTATAGAAGACAATCGGTGAACTTTCATCAAGTGAGGAAAAATACTGAGAGTTAAAAGCATCTCTATCCTTTTGAGCTAAGACGCGGTACTCATTATCTGCTGTTTCTAAAAGCTCAGTGATATTGGCTGATGGAACGGCAGGTTGTACGGCAGTTTCTGTGAGGTTGAGATCAGAGATGACCATATCCGCCTTAGTCTCAATCTCATCGAAGGTATGAGCGGTAATGTTGCCTAAAAGAACCGGAGTCTTGCCTGCATACATGGCGGCGATAAAGACAATGCTGAAGGTGTAGGCGTTCTCAACGCATACCGCGATGCTTTTTATCTCCTTCTCCTTTAGAAGATAAAGAGCAAGGGCTTTGATAGAGTCAGTAAAATCCTGATGCGTGTACGCCTGTGTCTTTGAATAGGCGACAATTCTGTCCTTATAGAAACCAAAATCCTCAAATAAAGCCTGATGCAGGCTTAACTCATTTTTTTTCATGAATACGTCTGACAATTATTCTTGCAAGATACTCGCATCCTGCTAGAGTTCCAATTAGTATGTAGGCAATAAGACCATTGTATAAAGTCCAGGTCTGAACTGTACAGAACTGGGCGGTGATATAAGCCATACCGCCATTGGCCATAAAGAAGAGCACCCAGACCTTGGTTACGGTTCTGGTGTACTGTATGGCATAATCCGGGAGATCTTTATCGTACAGCAGCGCAATTCTGGTGATTACAGGTTTGGTGGAGAATAAAGAGCCGCCAAAGATAAAGAACAGTACCGCATTGACACAGACCGGATAGAACATGGCAATCCTTTGAGAGTCCGCCATAAAGGCCGCAATGCAGATAATCGCCGCACACAGGGTACTGACTGAGGCTAAAAGGGTATTTATTCCCTGAGTGTTTTTAAGAGAGAACAGCCTCAGTAAAAATATAACTGCCAGGACTGGCAGCAGAAGATTTAAAAGATTGAAGCTTACACCCAGATAGATAAAAAAAGGGTAAGCTGCCAATCCGCATATACAGAGAACCGAAAGCAGTCTCTTTGGCATATCTCTAGTTATTGTTTACAAGCTTGTAGACTACATCCACAACATCCTGAACGGTGCGAACGTTCTTGAAATCCTCCGGCATGATTTTCTTGCCGATGGTTTTCTGCAGTTTGACTACAAGATCAATCGCATCAATACTATCCAGTTCAAGCTCCTCAAAAAGCTTGCTTTCAGGTTTGATTTCCTCTGGCTCAATCTCAAAAAGAGAGGCTAGCATCTGCTGAATCTGGGTAAATATTTCCTGTTGTGTCATTTTTCGTTCTCTTTGTTATTTTTCTAGTAATTCTGTAATCTCTGAGAGCTTTTGTCGGTGACCTTAAGTCATCCATCTCATACCTTTTAAGAGCAAAGCTGAATGTCTCAGACTATCCTGCTCTGTGTGCTCACTTTACTCTCTGTGCTCACTGATATACTGTGCCAGAGTCTCTACTGAGTAGAAGCATTTCTTCATCTCCTCATTGTCAGCAGAGAGGGTAACGCCGTATTTCTGTTTAATGGCCATACCCAGCTCTAAGGCATCAATTGAGTCTAAACCCAGTCCATCAACGAAAAGAGGAGCCTCTGTCTCAATATCCTCAATCCCGATATCCTCAAGATTCAGTGAATCGATAATAAGCTGCTTGATTTCGTCATATAGCTCTTTCATAAAATATCCTACATCCTTGTTTTAATAAGATTCTGTAAATGTTTAGCGAGTAGACGTGATACAGCGGAGTCTTCTCTGTCTTTATACTGTGCTCTGAATTTTTCTGTATCAAAACTCTCTAAAAAAGTAATTCTGTACTCAAGCCTGCCTGTAAAGATGGAATACCAGGGAGCGTTCTTTCTCAGACAGTCGCCATGGAAATTTATAACTGCCGGTCTGATATTAAAGTTGCAGGTTAAGGCAATACTTGAAAAGCCATGTGTAAATTTTAATTTATTTTCATCTGTGGTTCTAGTTCCTTCGGGGAAAATGATGAGATTATCCCCACTTAAAAGCGCTTTTTTGCATTTGTGCATAATCTTATCGGTGCCTTCAGAGTTGGCTATATATCTGTTACAGCCGGCGATTCCCTTCATAAAAGGATTATGCACGATTGCATCCTTCATAAGGCAGGTGGCGTGAGGTACCACTGAGATGAAGATTACGATATCTAAAAGAGAAGGATGATTGGCAATGAAGATCATGCCTCTATCATTTGATATTTTCTGTGTTCCTTCAATTGAGATTTTAAAGATTCGACATACCTGTCCTGAGAACAGATACAGTTTAAAGCTTGAGGCGGTGATTCGTCGTGAGAGATCGGTAAGTCTGTTCTCATCCTTTATAAAGAGTGAAAGAAGTCTGAAGACTATCTGTGAGAGGAACAGAGCTCCAAGTCCGAACACTGAAAAAAACAGTGCAGCAAAGCACACTCTCAGCACACCTCCGGTGTACTGAAAAAGCTTTTTTAAAAAACTCTGAATCAGACGAGACATCTATACTCTGTCCTGTAGTTCAACCATCCAGCTGCAGTTCTGTCCTTCAAGTGTAAAGGATGGTACCTTTCTGACGTAGTTTTTCAGAAAGTCTATAACCTGAGGATATTCAAAAGAATCATCCGAAGACTTATTATCTGTCCTGCTGTAAGGCTCTGCATCTTTGTCTGCAGTATTGTGGATGGCCGGTTCAGGTTGACAGGTAATTTTCAGCATATCCCCTAAGGTTAGAACCAGTCCGATGGCATAAGGGAAATTCGGAGTGTATTCCCTTAGATATCCGGTATAGAACTCAGGAATAGTTACCTCATAGTCCACCAGAAGCACCTTTTTATAGCTGGTCTTAAGCAAGGCATAGGCTTCGGTTAAAGCCTGCATGAAGGTATCCTTGCCGGAGCTTATGGAGGTTGAAGGTATTTTTGCCTTGTTCAGGATAGTAAAGTTGCCCACACCGCAGTTGTGTACGGACATTGAAAAATCGGTTGGGGAACAGTCATTGCCTGAGGTTACGGCATCAAGAATTTTAAAGTTGTGTTCAATCTCCCCTGAACGGCTTGAGTAGATTACAGCCTCAATATCAGGATGCTGTTCCAGGAGCAGAGAACCGACATCTACCGCCATACGACAGCCGATGCTCAGACGTCTTGCTGTCATCATCGGAATCTTCTCAGCCTTTGGAGGCTTGCTTTCTCTATCTAAAGGACGGGTGCCGTTTATAACCTCTTTAAACTGCTCGTTGTTAACAATATCAAAGGCCTTGATTCGATAATCAGCAATACTTAAATTAAAGTTCATCCTAGTCTCTCTTTGTGCAGATAAACATTGAATTGCTGATACCAAGATTATCCTCGACAGATTCAACTACAAAGCCGGCTTTTTCAATAAGTTCTGTCAGCATCGCTGTGTTGAAGAATCGTGAATAGCCGTTGGCAATGGCTGAAAAATACAGAGAGCCTGCATTGATGGATAACTTTGCGGCATCAAACTTCTGACGGTCGGCAATTGGCTCTAAAATGCAGACATGAGCTCCATCCTTTATAACCTTATGTATGGAGGTCAGGATGTTATGAATATGCTCCGGTGCAAAGCAGTCTAAAAACTGGCTCATCCACCAGATGTCAGCATCCCCCCTAAGCTCTGGCTTTGACAGCATATCCACTGCCATAAAATCGACCCTGTCAGTCATGCCGTTATTATCGATATTCTCCTGTGCCATTTTTATCTGGGATGGCAGATCAAGAATAGTAACCTTTGTATCCTTTAAACGTCGGCAGCACTCAATGGCAAATTTACCGGTATTGCCGCCTACATCATAGATAACCTTAGGCTTGAATAATTCTGCGATTTTATCTATTGCAGGAATAAAGGCGGTCTGAGAGTAGAGATGATCCCAGCCAAACCAGGCTTTTTTTGCCTCCTCAGGTAATTCTGAGAGGTGAGGGTAGATAGTTTCCCAGTTTTCATTGAATTCAGATAGACCGCAAGGCTTATGCAAAGTTAAGGCTTCATCAAGCTTATCAAATGCTCTGTAACAGACATGCTTTGTAAAATCAAAATTGATTCTGGTCATGTTGTCATTTTCAAGAAAATAACCGACCTTGGTGAGTCTGTATCTGTTGTCCGAATCAATTCTTACAATCTCACCTGATACAGCCATCTCTAAAAGAACCTCAAGAGCGTAGCGGTTCAGATCGGCTTTACTGCACAGATCATCCATGCTAAGACCATCCATGGCCTTATCCAGAAGACTTAGAATATTGTGTTTTCTTAAGGTGTATACGGTCTGAAACAGAATAGGTGCACAGGCTAGATACTGTGCTTTTGAAATAGCTTCAAAGGCGCTGATGTTTTTTGAATTGTTAATTTTCATATACGTATATATAAGGATCCTAAATTTTGGTTCATTTTGCCAAAATAATCATATTTTGCAAGTTGATTTTCGTGATTCTAAATGATGTGAATGAGAGAAGACTTATGTTTATACGGAAAAAAATATCCTGACTGAGGAAACAAAGTTCGTTCAGAATTATCAAGTAATAGGCACGCTAAAACCACGCAGTTTACTGCGGGGATAAAGCGTGCCGATTAGAAAATGGATATTTTCTAATCAGGTGTGTTCTGTTGT
>NZ_CACVSS010000039.1:0-27142 GCF_902756765.1 uncultured Succinivibrio sp.
GCCTCTAGCAAGATAATAAATCAATACAGGTTTTTAAAGAGCATCAATCCAAGAGTGGATCTGGATTTACTTAAATTTTTTATCTGGGAAACTCGAGTTTATAAGAAATGAAGCAAGAATTCCTCTTGATCTGGATGAGATTCTGAATAAAAAAGAATTCACCGCAGATTATATCTACACTAAACACCAGAAGCTTTTAGCTCAGAATAAATATAACAGCAGAAAAGAAGAAAACAGCAGTACCTATAAAGACTGCGAATATAAATGCCAGCTATTCAAGAACGCAAATGACCTTTATGGAACCTTATATGAGATACCGGCAGCCTCAATACACGAACTGCCCGGACGCAACTACTAAAAGACAGAATACCAAAAGGCGCAGAAAGCACTGAGCAACGCCAGTGAGTCTGCGCCTTTTTACCTTTATCTGCTTAAAAGCTAATCTTTAAACCTCATCTTTTTTACTGATGCTCAGTTGAACCTCTTAACACCAGCTCTGTTGAGAGAAGAACCTCATTAACCTTAAGAGTTTTTCCTTTGAGTTTCTCGTGCAGCATTTCACAGGCAGTGTAACCAAGCTTATGTTTTGGCTGGTTTACCGAGGTTAAGGCAGGTCTAACGATCTGACACAGAGAAATATTGTCAAAGCCAATCACCATAAGATCTTCTGGAACCTTGAGATCACTGTATACAGCACGGTTCACCACCGCAGCAGCCAGCACATCGGAAGCAGCAAAGACAGCGTCAGGCTTGTGATCATCAGAAAGGACCCTGCTGATAAGGGTATCTGCCATCTGATAGTCAATCTGAGGCACATGCATTATCCATTCATCAGGTACAGCAATATGTTCCTCGGTTAAGGCATCCATGAAGCCCCTTAGACGCTCACGGGCATACTTATAGTGTCTAGGTCCGTTCAGAAAGGCGATTTTTCTTCTGCCCGCAGCAATCAGATACTTAACTGCATTCTTTGCGGCCATATAGTCATCAATACTTACATATGGAAGAGAGGATCGATCATTGAACTCGCAGCACTGAACCACTGGCACCAGGGAGTTTATCTTGTTCAGAATCTCAACAGACAGCTGACTTAATGCAATGAGGCCCTTGATCTTTGCAATCTGCAGCATCTTCAGAAAATCTTCGATATTGTTTTCATCAAGCTCAGTATAGTTTAGAAGAGTGTAGTAACCGTTGCATTCTGCTGAACTGATAACTCCGTCTAGGACTTCCTCGTAAAAAGGATTGGTTCCCTGAGGACAGTTGATCAGGATTATCTCCTTTGAATCCGTCTGAAATATTTCATTAACATCATAGCCCATTGTCTGCATGGTGGCTCTGATCTTCTCAAGTGATTCTCCGCTTAAAAGCTCAGGATGATTGATGGCACGGGAAACACTTGCTGGGGAGACTCCTGCCTGCTTTGCAATCTCATGTGTCTTATATCGCGTGTTTCTCATGTTAATCCCCAGTCTCTTCTTATATTTATCGCTTATGTAATTGATGCTTAGAAATAATGACGATTATTATAAAACAAAAACATATTTCAAAAACCATGAAATATTTCAAAGAAATCAGATTATATTTCATATCATTTTCAAACTGTGATTTAAGCCCAATTATGCAACTAATTAGATTGTAAATACTCTTTTCAAAAATTATATTTACTGAAACTATTATGAAATTATTTCAGTTTATTTCAGAAAAAAAACTTTTCAAACAAACTTAAGGTGATTTTATGTTGAACGTAGGAATAATCGGTTGTGGCAAGATTGCACAGATTCGCCATATACCAGAATATCTTAACAATAAGAATGTAAAAATTACCTCTTTCTTCGATTTAAACAAAGAAAGAGCACAGGCTCTGGCAGAAAAATATCAGGGAAAAGCTTTTGACTCCCTGGATGACATGCTTAAGGATCCGGAGCTTGATGCTGTCAGCATATGCAGTGCCAATACCGTTCACGCAGAACATGCTCTGAAAGCTTTGGAAAATCACAAGCATGTGCTTCTGGAAAAGCCAATGGCCACCAAGCTTGAGGACTGCATAAAGATTGTCGAGCTGGCCAGAAAAAACAATCTAAAACTCATGATTGATCAGAACCAGAGACTTGCAAAAGCTCACGCAAAAGCAAAAGAGCTGATTGAAAATGGGGAGATCGGAAAGATTATCTCCTTCAGAACCACATTCGGTCACGGTGGACCTGAGACCTGGAGTATCGACCCAGGCATCAACAGCTGGTTCTTTGACAAGAACCGTTCTGCCATGGGAGCTTTAGGAGATCTCGGTGTACACAAAACCGACCTTATCTCTTATCTTGTTGGCTCAAGAATCAAAGCCGTAACCGCTAAAATTGCAACCATTGATAAAAAAGATGCAAAGGGAAATCCTGTAAGCGTGGATGACAATGCTTTCTGCATCTATGAAATGGATAACGGTGTTATCGGTACCATGACCGCTTCCTGGACTTTTTACGGAAGGGAGGATAACTCCACCATTATATATGGACAGAAGGGCATCCTGAGAATCTACGATTCAAAGGACTATTCAATTGAACTTCTTGGTGCTGACGGCAGTGTGGTCAACTACGATCTGGACAGAATTCAGACCAATGACAACCAGACCTCAAACAGGCATTATCGATGCCTTTGTGGACTGCATTGAAAAAAATCACAAACCTTTAATTGACGGAGACTCCGTACTCGGAGCAATGAAAGCGGTATTCGCCGCCATGGAGTCCTCTGAAAGCGGAAGAAGAATTGAAATTAAGGAGTAGAAGCTAAGATGAAACTTGGATTTGTCAGTGCCATTTTAGACGGCTATTCATATGAAGAGATGATGGCCACAGCAAAGAGAATCGGTTATCAGTGTGTTGAGGTTGCCTGCTGGCCTGAGGCTAAAGCTGAAAGACGTTATGCCGGAGTATCCCACATCAACTGTGAAAAGGTTATTGAGGATGACAGTTATGCCCAGCATGTACTTGCCGTAGCAAAGGATAACGGTGTGTAAATCTCCTCTCTTGCCTTCTATCCAAATACTCTTGATCCGGACCTGAAGAAGCGTCATGACAATGTTGAGCATTTAAAGAATGTCATAAGAGCAAGTCACAAGCTAGGAATCAACATGGTGACAACCTTCATCGGTCGTGATCAGCACAGAAACTTTGAGGATAACTTTCTGATTGTAAAGGAGGTATGGCCTGAAATTCTTAATCTTGCAAAGGAGCTGGGAGTAAAGGTTGCAATTGAAAACTGCCCTATGCTCTTTGGTCCGGATCAGTGGCCTGGCGGTCAGAATCTGATGACCACTCCCCACAACTGGAGAAAGATTTTTGAAATCCTGGATTATGACAATCTTGGAATCAACTACGATCCTTCTCATTTCGTATGGCAGATGATTGACTACGTTGAGCCTGTGTATGAGTTTAAGGACAGAATCTTCCACGTACATTTCAAGGATCTGAAGGTTATAAAGAGCAAGCTCAACCAGGTTGGTATTCTGGCATATCCTCTGGATTTCATGGCACCAAAGCTGCCAGGTCTTGGAGATGTCAACTTCTCAAGATTTTTAAGCGCGCTCACCGATATCGGCTACAACGGCTATGCCTGTGTCGAGGTTGAGGATCGTGCCTTTGAGGACACAAAAGAAAGAATTCTGGACAGTCTGAAACTGTCTTATCACTATATGAGAAATTTCGTTATCTAAAAAACTGACAAACTAAGGTGCTACATATGACTAACTTCAAGAAAAACATCATCGCTGCAGTTGTTGCAGGCGGTCTTTCAGCAATGTTCAGTGCACCAGCCTTTGCTGCAGATAAGAATATAATTGTTTTAACCTCACCAGAGGATCACGGCTGGACAGGTTCTGTTGCAACCTTCGCCAAGGAAAAGGCAAAGGAGATCACCTCACAGGGCAAGTATGACGTTAATGTTATCACCTGTGACAATGCAGGCTATCAGATCAATCAGATCGAGGATATTATCGCTCAGGGTGACAAGAAGCTTGCAGGTATCGTAATTCAGCCTATCGATGATACCGTAATGTCAGGCATCCAGCAGATTGTTAACGCAGAGATCCCTTACGTAGCCTTCGACCGTATTATTGACGGTGTCGCCAATACCGCAGTTTCAAATGTTAAGGGCGACAACGAAGGCATTGGTGCCGGTGCTGCATCCTACTTTGTAGACAATGGCTTAAAACCAGGTGACAAGATCTACGTATACGAGGGAGATACCTCATCTGTTACCACTCTTCGTAACAGAGGCTTTGTTGAGTATCTGTCAGGCAAGAAAGAGTTCAACGGCAAGAAGATTGCTGACAACCTGAAGTGGACTGAGGAGCAGTTAAAGAACATCACCTACTCAGGAGCCATGAACTGGAGCCGTTCATCCACCAAAACCTCTTTTGAGTCACTGATGGGTGAAGCTTCAAATGCAGACATCAAATGGTTCTATGCCGAGGATGACGAGCTGGCAATGGGTATTCTTGAAGCACTGCGCGGCGGCGGTATCGATGAGAGCACCAAGGACAAGTTCTACTCTCACAAGCCTTTCATCACCGGCTGCGGCGGTCTTGAGGAAATCTACAGCGTAATCCGCGGTGAAGACTACAAGGATATCGCCTCAAAGCTTGGTGGCATTATGTCAGTTACCTACAGTCCTTCAATGATCCAGACTGCAGAGCAGGATATGGTTGATTATCTTGATGGCAAGAAGGTTACTCAGGACCACGTGATCGAGTGCCACAACGTAACAAAAGAGAACGTTAAGGACTTCAAGTCCTTCAATTAAGATCAGGAGAAACTGATTATGCCTCTGCTGCAGATGCACAGGATCTGTAAGTCCTTCAACGGAGTACCTGTGCTAAAAGATGTAGAGCTCGAAGTTGAGGAGGGCGTGGTTCACGCCCTTCTCGGTGAAAACGGAGCAGGTAAATCTACATTGATGAATATTCTTACCGGCACCATTCCAAAGGACAGCGGTGAGATTTATTTTGAAGGTCAGAAACTTGAAAAACTCTCCGTAAGCAGAACTGAAGAGCTGGGTATTGCATTTGTGCATCAGGAGCTAAATCTTTTCAACGATCTGAAGGTATTTGAAAACATTTTTATCTGTAAGGAGCTCTCCGGCTTCTTAGGTCATCTTAAGAAAAAGGAGATGATCTCAAGATGTGAGGAGCTCTTTGCAAAACTTGGCGTATCAATTGATCCTAAGGCTCTGGTCGCTGATCTTAAAACCAGTGACAAGCAGCTTCTGGAAATCAGCAAAGCTTTGTTTTTCAAAGCAAAACTTCTAATTCTCGATGAGCCTACAACCGCGCTCAACAACGAAGAGGTAGAACATCTGTTCTCCATCGTCGAGGGTCTGAAGAAACAGGGCATCTCCTTTATTTTCATTTCCCACAAGATGCCTGAAATCTTTAAGTACTGTGATACCTACACAGTATTCAGAAACGGACAGTATATTGCTGAGGGTAAAATCAGCGAGACCACTCCGGACGAGATTACCAAACTTATGGTCGGAAAAAGCGGAACTTCTTCTGACATCTATGAAAAACGTGAAACCGGTGAAACAGTCCTTGAAATTAAGAATCTTACAGGTCCAGGGTTCCATGATGTAAATCTTGAGGTAAAGAAAGGACAGATTGTCGGTATGACCGGACTTGAAGGCTCCGGCAGCAGTGAGCTGATGCAGTGCCTGTTCGGTACTACTCTGCGCTCTGGCGGAAGTGTAAAAGTCTTAGGCCACGAACTGCCTCCTGCATCCGTACATGCGGCCATGAAGCACGGCATTGCCCTGCTCCCTGCAAACCGCAAGGAGAACTCTGTAATTCCGGATATGAATATCCTTGAGAATATGTATCTGGCAGAGCATACCTTAAGTGCAGGCAAATTCCATATCAACAATATGGAAGAGATGAAGAAATACAAGAAATATCGTGATCTGATGAATCTTAAGGCTGAATCTGCAACTCTGCCTATAAGCTCCTTATCAGGCGGTAATCAGCAGAAGGTTTTCATTGCAAGATGGCTGAACACTGATGCTCAGATCCTGCTTTTTGACAATCCTACTCAGGGTATCGACGTGGGTGCCAAGGCTGAAATCTACAAACTGATTTTAGAGCTGGCTAAAAACGGCAAGACCATTCTGGTTAATACCCTTGAGATTCCTGAACTGCAGAAGGTTGCAGACTACTGCGCCATATTCTGCGACGGAAAAATCGTGAAGGTACTTCCTCATGAGCAGATTGAGGAGCACACCATCATGATGTATTCAACAAATTCAATACAAGAACAGACAGAGGTAGAAAATGAAGAATAATTCGCTGCTTGCCAGTGCCTGGCGCGAATACAGCTATGTATTTGTTTTTATAGTAATATTTCTGGTTTACGCCTCAAGCAGTAGTGGACTTACTCTGAATGCCACCATGAATATGCTGCGTCACTCAGCTGTTATCGGCGTAATTGCCATCGGTATGGGTATGGTGTGTATAACCGCAGAAATCGACCTTTCTGTAGGCTCCATGCTGGCCATGGTGAGCGGACTTAGTGTTATAGTCTTCAATGCCACCGACAGTATTACCTTAACCCTGCTGTTCTCAGTTCTATTCGGCTGCTTCTGCGGACTTATAAACGGTGTACTGGTGGGTATTGTAAAAATGCCTTCCTTTATCGTAACCCTGGCTACCATGCTGATTTTCCGCTCTTTTGCACAGTATATCTGCCAGCATATAGACAAGGCTTTAGCAGGTGGCGGCAGCTCAGTTTACAGAATGATCACCAAGCATGACATGTTCCAGAGCATGTTCACCTTTGGTAACTCCAAGTTCATCACCATTCCAATTGTCGGTATCGTACTGATTGTATTTACCATGGCTTTCGTATATCTCCTTGAGTCAACCAAGTACGGCAAGAAAGTATATGCAGTGGGAAGCTCCTACAAGGGTGCCTTTATGGCCGGTATCAATGTACGTCTGATTAAGACCTCAGTATTCGTGATTACCGGTGGTCTGGTTGGTGTAGCTTCTTTCCTGTGGATTGCCATGAACGCCTCCTCTGATCCTGCAACCACAGGTTCAGGCTATGAGATGTACGCAATTGCTGCAGTAGTGCTTGGCGGTATCAGTATGGCCGGTGGTAAAGGCAGATGTCTGGGTATTCTTTTCGGTGCCCTGTCATATACCGTAATCGACAAGATTATTATCGCCCTGAAGATGGACTCACTGATCAACGATGCTGTTAAGGGAATCATCCTGATTATCGTTATCCTGATTCAGGTTGCAGGACCTCAGCTTAAGGAAAGATTTTCCATTATGAAGGCGAAAGCTTCCAGTTAACCTTACATTGTTGTAATTTCATATGTTTTGCCACTATCCCTTGATAGTGGCTTTTTTTTAACCATAAATTAGCAAGAATTCTTCCGCCTATATGGGGGATCATGTCACTGCTAAATTTGTTAAGTCATATACTTTTCATTTAAAAGGAAATCAAAGAGATCCACAACAAGAATTCCTTTCTCATCAAAAGAAGGTTTAAGTCCGGTTCTGGACACAACAATTTTTTTAAATGAATCATCAATATAGTAAAGACTTCTTTTTTCCTGAAGCTGTTTTTCAGGATCACTCATTGATAGAGCGGATTGAATATAATACTTCTCGTTTCCTTTGCTTGCTATGAAATCGACTTCTAGTTTTTTCTGTTCATAAATATTTTTGCCGTTTACATCAGTTCGCTCTGTTTTTTCGCTGACATTCACTTCTCCAACATCAACATTGAAGCCTCTATATCTTAGCTCGTTGTAAATAATGTTTTCCATAAGGTGAGTTTCTTCTATCTGACGAAAGTTTAAACGAGCATTTCTAACTCCAACATCCTCAAAATACAGCTTAAATGGAGAGCCGATGTATTTTCTTCCTTTGATGTTATATTTTTGAGCTTTGGAAATAACAAATGCATCCTCAAAATAATCAATAAAATTTGAAATGGTCAACTCAGAGATATCTTTATTCATAACACTTTTAAAGGTGTTGGTTATTCTCCTGATATTTAATGGAGCTCCAATTGTTGAGGCTAATATATTGAAAGTATCCCCTATCTCATTCTTCTTTTTTAAATTGTGTCTTTGAATGATATCCTTAAGGTATGTTTCCTCAGCTAACAGCTTAAGGTAATTATTCTTTTCTTCATCTTTTTGCATATTTGCAACAAGCGGAATTCCTCCTGTTACAATGTAGTCTTTCCAGGCTTTAGTAATATCCTGCTGGGTGTTTTCCACATATTCAGAGAAAACCAGCGGCAAAACATGAATAATTGTTCCTCTTCCTTTAAATTCAGTTGCGATATCAGATGATAAGAATCTTGAATTCGAACCTGTAACATAAATATCAAAATTCTTGTGTTTTAAAAGACCATTTAATGTGCCAATAAAATTCTCAAGAAGCTGAATCTCATCTAAAAACAGATAAAAGTCCTCGTTTTCGTTTGTTTTATCTTTTATATATGCTCTGAACTTTTTGGAATTAACTTCTATCTCATTATTTGTACTTTTGATTTTTGACGGAGTGTCTTTAAGGTACTCATCAAGTAAATCAATATCCTCATCAGAATCAAAAGAGAACCTAATGATGTTTTTCTTAGAAATTCCCTGAGCAATAAGGCTTGAATAAAATAGTTCATTTAATAAGTAGGACTTGCCAGAACGTCTTGCTCCGGTAATGACTTTAATCAGACCGTTATTTTTTCTATCTATTAAACGATTAACGTATTTTGTTCTTTTGTATTCCATACAATTTCTACTTAATATTTTTCAAAGTCTTTGAATAATATTAATTATAATACAAGCGATTTAAATTTTTTATCCAACTCCTACATTTAAATGCAAAATTTAGTGGATTGATGCATGGAAAGAATTTTTTTTTAAAAACTGATCGATTGGATGGATTTGAGGAAAAGATCAACGTTATTCGTTCAAAGATATTCCTTATCCTTTTCTACTTAATATTTTTCAAAGTCTTTGCTTTTTATTAACTACAGCAAAAGTTACACATATCTGTACACAAGCAAAACACAAATAAAAAAAACAAAAGGCCAGACTGTTACATCTGACCTTCTTCAAGTCCGTTGCTTCCCCAAACAGCGGACTTACAACCTAAAGAGAATTACTTCTCCAGGTATGGCTGTAATGCCTTCCAGATCTCATCGCCTTCAGATTTTTCAATCTCAACCAATGGTCTGCGCATTAAGCCGTTTGCTACAACACCGCGGCGCTTTAACACATCCTTGAAGATACCCATGTCTGCACCGGCCTTGATGATGGAGATAACCTCATTAGCCTTCTTCTGAAGCTTACGGCACTCATCATGTTTGCCTTCCTTCCATGCCTTATAGATTGCAGTGAATACCTCTGGTACAGGACCTGCACAGCCTGAAACTGTACCTTCAGCACCTGAGCACAGGCCTGCATAGAACAGACGGTCAGGACCAACAAGAACGGAGAAATCACCGTTATTGATGTTGATGTAGTTTAAGATGCGAACCATATCCGGGTAGCTGTACTTGATACCGATAACATTTGGACAAGCCTTGGCAATCTTCTCAGCAACCTCTGGAAGAATATCGTTGCCAGAGCACTGAGGAATTGAATAAAGGTAAATTGGGAAATCACGGCTTACAGAAGCAGAGATATCCTTGTAATACTGTAGAAGAGCTCTCTCATTGGCACCAAAGAAGCTTGGAGTTACAGCACCGATACCGTCTGCACCAATCTTCTCAGCGTGAGCTGCAAGCTCACAGGCGTCCTTGGTGGTCATAGCGCCAACATGGATATAGACAATGGCACGACCATTTGCATGCTTTACAACAGTCTCTGCAACCAGCTTACGCTCCTCAACAGAAAGAAGGTACATCTCACCGGTTGTGCCCAGTGGATACAGACAGTTGGTGCCATGTTCAATCTGGAAGTCAACCTGCTTCTTCAGGCTCTCCACATCAATTGAACCATCCTCTTTGAAAGGTGTTGTCATAGCATTGATAACGCCAAACATTTTTTTCATGATATTACTCCTATTGGATTTTTATTCTTATTTACAAAAAGTTAAAAGTTATTCATTCATATCAGCTCTGGAAGAGATGGAAGGCAAAGCCACCGATTCTCTCCTTGAGATAAGCCTTATAAAGACGGCCATCTTCCTTAAACTTAAGAGAGCTCTCATCAAACTCAATTCCGCAGCGCTTCAGATAGTGATAGGCACGAAGAGCATCCCTTGAACCGATACCGATATGAGCTAAAGACTCAGCAACCGGTTCATGACAGACTTCAAAGAGCTTGCCGGCAAAGGTGCTGTGGGCATGATGATCTACAGACAGATGGAATACATCCCCCAGTTTTGCGGCAAGAGCATTGGCCTCGACAGATCCGCTGGAATTAAAGCCGAAATGATCAATTCTCAGATCAAGATACTGAAGAATGGTTTCTTCCACATCAGCAGCAATCTTTTCATAGTTGTCAGAGTGGATATCGTCATACGTGAGCATGAAATCACCACCTGTTGCAGCAATCTTGCAGAATGGAAGATATTCCCTAACCAGATCTCTGGTCATATCTCCTGTAGGAACCCAGCGCACATCAGGATAGGAACCGCTTAAAAGCTTCATGGTATCAAGACCGCCCTGCTGAACTGCAGGGAAGAACTTTAAGGTATGTACTCCTAAAGCTCTTGCAGCCTCAACCTCAGTTGGAGTTACAGTTCCAGGCACAATAGGAATATTACGCTCCAGGGCATATTTGACCACTTCAGGGTTAAAGCCCGGGGCAACCAGGAACATAGCGCCAGCATCAATAGTCTTTTGGGCAAGCTCTACAGTGAGCACAGTTCCGGCACCGATAATAAAATCAGGCAGTTCATTTGAAATAATCTCAATACAGGCCAGAGCATCCTCTGATCTGAGCATAACCTCCATCAGAGGAAGACCGCCTTTTGAAAGAGCCTTTGCAAGTGGCAGAGCTCTTTCCTTCTTGTCGATTGTGAGTACCGGAATCATTCCGATCTCAGAAATCTGCTTTAGGATGTTGTTTTTATCAACAGTCATTTTTTACCTTCTTATTCCATTATTTCTGAGCTAGTAGAATCTCTTGCCCTTGAGCTTCTTTTTTATCAGAGGATAGAACAGGGTCAGAAGAATCATTACACACAGAACCAGAGTTACAGGACGCTCTAGGAAGATCATCAGACTTCCGTGAGACATAACCAGGGCTCGACGCAGATTGGACTCAAGCATTCCTCCTAAGAGCAGTCCCAGAATGAACGGACCAGCCGGATACTTACCGCGTTTGAAGAAGAAGCCTGCGATACCGAAGAAGGCCATAATCAGCACATCGGTAAAGGAATTGTTCAGGGCATAGGAACCGACCACGCACAGAGCAATCACAGATACCCAGATAGTCTGAGGCTTGGCATTCAGGATTCGGGCTGAAAGCTTGGCTGAAAGCAGACCGATTACAATGAAGACCAGATTGGAGAGCAGCATCAGCTGCATAATCTGCATAACAAAGTCAGCATGCTCGGTAAACATCTTAGGACCAGGCTGCATACCGTACATCATGAGAGAACCGATCAGAATTGCGGTCACAGCATCACCAGGAATACCCAGAGTCAGCATGGTGGTAAGAGCCCCGCCTAAAACACCGTTGTTGGCAGTACAGGAAACCGCAAAGCCCTCAGGAGAACCGTTGCCGTACTCTTCAGGGTGCTTGGACATACGTTTTGCCTGTCCCCAGCAGATAATTGAGGCAATATCACCGCCGGCTGCAGGAATTGCACCGATAATAGTTGATTCGGTACCTGCAATCAGAGTTGGCCTGAAGAACTGTTTTACCTGAGCCCAGGTTGGAAGAACACGACCAAGATTTCCTCCCTTTTTCACCAGTTCAATCTGAGCATTGGCCTCAGCTTCCTTCTTTTTGCTGAACTCAAAAATCTGATTGAGGATCTCACCGATACCGAACATACCAATCATAGCAGGCAGGAAGCTTACACCTGCAACCAGAGCGGTAGTATCCATGGTAAAACGCTTGGAGGCCAGAATAGGATCAATACCAACACAGGAGATGGTCAGACCTAAAAAGCCCATGGCCATTCCCTTGATAACATTGTTCTCGGATACCGAAATCATCATGATCAGACCGAAGAAAGCCAGCATGAAGTATTCAGTAGGACCGAAGGTTACAGTGAACTTTGCAATCTGGAATGACAGGAAAATCAGGAAGATAGTGGATAGAATTCCTCCAAAGGCGGAATACAGCACATTAAGACCTAAAGCCAGACCGCCCTTGCCCTGCTTGAACATTCTGTAACCGTCAAAGGTTGAAACGATCGAAGCCGGAGTACCAGGGGTGTTGATCAGAATTGCTGAGATACCGCCGGCAAAGATTGCGGCATTCCAGACGCCGATCAGCATGGCAAATCCGCACTGAGGCTCAAACCAGAAAGTAATCGGGGTTAGAATTGCAATTGCCATGGTGGCTGAAAGACCAGGCAGTGCACCAATAAGTAAACCTACAACCACACCGAACAGGTTAAAGGCGATAACCTCCGGTGTTAAGAGCGCCATCAAGGAGCTCATCCATAATGACAGATCCATATGATGTTCTCCTACAATGTAAACTGAATGTACAGAAGCTTATAGAAGATTCCGTACAGAAGACCGATAAATATTGCGGTAAAGATAAGGTTGAACTTTAAGGTTCTTCCGAATATATGATTAAAAGTTAAAAGCATGGCTGCACAGCCGACAAAGAAGCCCATGGAGCTTTCCATAAATCTGTCGACAACAACCCAGAGAATCAGGAAGGATACAAAGACCACAAACATAAAGCCCATAATTTTTGCTTTTTTCTTTAGATCTTCCTCGCCCTGAAAATAAACACTGCTGCCTTTGGAGATTGCGTCATAGACAATCCATGCGCCAAAGAAGATTACAAATGCTGAAGTTACCGTTGGAAAGAAACCGGCTCCCAGACCGAATAAACCAGGAGGAGGAAGCAGGCCGTACCCGATGGCAGGAACCAGAAAACCAAGTCCTGCGAGAACAAAGAGTCCGCCAATGATGGCATCTCCGTTTCCCTTCATAAGACTTTCCTTATATTTATCTGTTCTATGGTTATTATTATTTTGTGTTTTTATAATTATTAAATTTAAAACCCCTTGTCGGACAAGGGGCTTTAGATAACTACTTGTTTAATAGCTGTGGGATTAGAACATTGTATTTTGCAAGCTGATCTTTAGCGAAAGCATCAGTATCTGCACCGTTCAGGTATGCATACTCAAAGCCGCGCTCCTTCAGAAGATTCTTAACAGCGTCAGTCTGAACAGCCTTAGCAGAAGCGTCAACCAGAACCTTTACTACGTCTTCAGGAGTTCCCTTTGGAACAGCGAAGCCACCCCAGCCCATAGCGGTAACATCAAGGCCTAGTTCCTTAGAAGTCTTTACATCAGGAACAACATTTGATCTCTTGTCTCCTAATACAGCCAGAACCTTGAACTGACCTGCATCAACATTAGCCTTAACCTCTGATGGAGATACTGCTACAGCCTGAATGTTGCCACCTAGAAGAGCTGCAACAGCAGGAGCTGCACCGTCAAATGGAACATAGTTGAACTGAACACCAGCTGCCTGACCTAATGCAGCTGAAGCTACGTGCCAGATTGAACCTGCACCTGAGTTACCAACCATAATCTTGCCAGGATTCTTCTTGGCATCAGCAAGGAACTCCTCAAGAGTATTCCATGGAGCGTCAGCCTTTACAGTGATGGCTGCAGGAATAGTCATTACACGGCAGATAAAGGTGAAGTCGTTTGATGAAATGGTTGACAGACCTAAAGCTGAAATCATGGTTGACTCAACTGGCATATAGGCAATGGTGTATCCGTCTGGGCGGCTGTTCTTTACAGACTCAAGACCAACTGCACCTGAAGCACCGGTTCTGTTGGTTACAGTAACTGGCTTGCCCAGAACTTTTTCCATCTCCTTGCCGTAGATTCTGGCAACGGTATCAGAAGCTCCGCCTGGAGCATATGGAACAACAATGTTCAGCTGTTTACGAGGGAAATTGGTATCAGCATTAGCTGCCTGAAGACCGAAGGTTGCAAGGCAGGCACCAACAAGAGCGCACTTAACAAACTTTCCTAACATAGTAAAACTCCTTATGTAAAATTTCTTAAAGTTAATAATTTTTATATTTCTAGTTTGAAAGAATTTAGATCTCAGATGTGTGACATATTCCCAAAAAATCAGCCGAGTTATACCCTTGTCCGGCTTTGGGAGAAAAAAGGTGAATATTCTTATCTCACGGCTAAAAAAAATTACAACGATATTCTTAATTAGAGAACGATGTTCTCTGTTTATTATTGCGAAAAATAAAGGTTTTATGCCATTTTCTGTCGTAAATGGCGATGAAAAATCTTTCTTTCGGTTTTGTGATCTGGATAAAAAAAACTGTGGTTTTCGGTTCAGCAAAAACCACAGCAAATGAAGGAGAAATTCTGAATAAATTATAGAGTCTGAGCCATGGCCTTATAGATAAGAGCTCCGACTACTGATCCCTGATCTACTACGCCTAAGACCTTATCTCCATAGTAGACGGCACGACCGAACTTGCCTGTAAGATCTTTTGTACTCTCAGAGCCCTTCTGTGCTGCATCACAGGCAATGGAAGCTGCATCATGCAGGCTTTTACCTTCCTTTACAGCTGCTGCAAAGGCGTCAGAGCCAGGCTTTAGAGCATCCACAATAGTTCTGTCACCTACGGCAGCCTTGCCGCGATTGCAGACTCCGTCGGTAAAGGCGGTAAAGAAAGCCGCAGCCTCCTCATCACTCAGCTCACTCTTACCCTTAACAGCCTTTCCGGCTCCCATAAAACCACTGGCTACAAGTGTGCCCATGGTGGAGGGAACCTTTTTGGACATGGCCATACCTGTCTGAGCTGCAAGCTTGCCTAAATCTGTTTCAGAGCTTCCTTTGGCAAAAGCTACCGCCTCGGTAAAGCCGGAGGTCATGGTAAGTCCAAGATCACCGTCGCCAAGAGCGGAATCAAGATCAATAAGATACTGTTTGTTCTCATTCATAAGAGCAGAGGCTGACTCAAGGAATGCAAGAAAATTCTCTCTGGTAAATGCCATAACAAGCTCCTTTGACTACAGCTGATTCTGTGTCATGAAAGGAGTATCGAAAGGCATCTTCAGATAGGTCTTAAGCTCCTCGTCAAGTTTCAGAAGAGATATTGACATACCCGCCATATCCATGGAGGTTGCGTACTCACCTACATAAACATTGAATACCCTTATGCCCTTGTCCTTTAAGATCTGACTTACTCGACGATAAACGATATACAGTTCCTCACGTGGAGTTGCGCCAAGGCCGTTTACAAGAACAGAAACCTCATCGCCACTCTTATATGGGAGATCCTGCAGAATAGGGTCAAGCATGGTATCAACAATCTCATCCGCACTCTTTAAATCCTCAAGCTTAATGCCTGGTTCGCCATGAATACCCATACCGATTTCCATCTTGCCATCAGGAAGCTCAAAGTTAGCCTTGCCTTTCTCAGGAATAATACAAGGAGATAAAGCCATACCTACCGTACGGACATTCTCGCAGGTCTTACGGGCCAGACGCTCAACCTCATCTAAGGATTTCATTGCCTCTGCGGCTGCGCCTGCAATCTTGTACACATAGAAGATACCGGCAACACCGCGGCGCTTGTCAGCCTTGTCCTTAGGAGCGGACAGAACATCCTCTCCTGCAACCACCTGACGAACCTCGATATCCTCCATATCAGCCATATCTTTGGCCATATCGAAATTCATGATATCGCCGCCATAGTTGCCGTAGATATACAGAACACCGGCGCCCTGATCAATCTCTTTGGTTACATTAAGCATCTGCTCCGGACTTGGGGACTGGAAAACACCGCCGACACAGCAGCCATCTAAGAGGCCTTTACCCACATAGCCTAAAAACAGAGGCAGATGTCCGGAACCACCGCCGGTTGCAAGTCCAACCTTGCCTTTTTTCTTGTACTTAGACACAAGACAGCGCTTGTCGTCATTTACAAAGGTAACCTTGTCAGGAGATGCTGCATACAGACCTTCAAGCATCTCATCAACATAATTCTCGGGTTTGTTTAATAGACGTTGCATATATTGTTCACTCCTTAATGCATTTGACCTTCTTGAGGTGTTAAAGCCTTTTTTTATATTGTTATTTTTTGGATTAGAAAAAATCAGGCATCGTAGATCATTCTAGCACCGTATTTTGTATATTTTTTGATCACAATCCAACAACAAAAACGAATTACTCTTTGAATTATTGTACTTTTTTCTGTTTTTAGATAAGAATATTCACCTTGGAAGGAAAAAATTGAAAAAGAAATAAAGATAAATAAGAGATAAGCAAAGGAAAGAAAATCAGGCAGAAAAGAACATATTAAGTAATGATTCTAATCTTCTGAATCTGAGTCATTCTGACAGTCAGACATTGAATTAATAAGCATAGTGCAGACACCAGGTCTGCACTAGCAAACATCTGCTTAAAGCTCAGAAAAAGAATTAATGATTACGATTTGAGCTTACAGCCTTGGCTGCAGCAGGAGTAAGAAAATCTGCTTACGGTAATGGTTGCAACAAGCAGAGATAACATTAAAAGCATTTAGAAAATTCCCCTGACATTCGAATTGAGAAAAATACCTGACCTAAAGCTGCCTTCAGGTCTGAGTATTCTTTTGCTGTTGTAATTATGGAGATTGAAAAATCTGTAGAACCTGATTAAGCCACGGTATCCAGAAGAGATCCCATAGCCTTGTCCTGAACCTGAACTGCTTTTGCGTTTGCCTTGTAGACAACTTCGCTCTGCTTCATATCAGTCATTTCTGAAGAGATATTTACACCAGTCTCTGCTGATTTCTTTACTGCGTTTACAGAAGTGCCTGAAGCAGTATTATTTTCAGAAGCATTTTCTGATGATACTACCTGCTGGGAATGAAAGTTTTCTGTGTTGGTGTTGGCAACATTGTGTGCAGTACTGTTCATTCTAAACTGATTTACATCAAGACCAGAAGTAGAAATAGCTAAACTCATAAATTCTCCGATAAGGATTGAAAAATAAACAAAGGTCTTAAACCTTTGAGCAGTATTATAGGTGATTTTAGTCAGCTTTTCCTGTTTAATATATTATATATTTTCTAATTTAGGCCGATCCTTTTGAAATACAAAACAATTAAGTTGTGAGCAAATTTCTCATCATTTTTTTAGCTTAACAAAATTCAGATCTTCTTGCTGTCTTAATTTAAATATCTGACCTAAAATTGAAGTATGACTGTGTCTGTCAGAGGGCTGAAAAGAATGAACAACTCCATGAAAAAATTACTAACAGCAGCATTATCCGTCGCACTGATGGCTATCTCTCAGCCTTCATTTGCCAAGAAGGTAGGAATTTCTCTGCCAAATCCGGATAAACCACGCTTTAATCTGGATGCTGAAGTCATGCAGAGTGAACTACAGGAAAACGGTCACGAAGTAATTATTAAATGCGGCGACAGAACAGCGAAAAGACAGATACAGGATATAGAGAAACTTATAGAAAATGACTGCGACTATCTGGTCATTATTCCTGTAGATGGAAGATCTCTCTCTGATGTGCTGGAAAAAGCAAAGGATAAGAACATTCCGGTTATATCCTACGATCGTCTGATAATGGACACAGATGCGGTTAAGTATTATGCCACTTTTGATAACTACAAGGTTGGTCAGATCCTTGGAGAATATCTTGAAGAGAAGCTCAATCTTAAAAATGATTCCACAGAAACCAGATACATTGAGTTCTTCTCAGGAGATCAGCACGATAACAATGTAGAGGCTTTCTGGAACGGTTCTATGAAAGTCTTAAAGCCTTACTTTGATCAGGGAAAGCTTGTCTGCCGTTCAGGCGAACAGGATAAGGAAGCGACCTATACTAGCAACTGGGAAACCAAAGAAGCCAAAAACAGAATGAAAAAACTCATTGACGAATTAAATCTGGGACCTGATGGGGATAAAAACAGGCTTGATGCCGTACTGTGTCAAAATGACAGTCTGGCTGTCGGCGTTATAGAAGCACTTTATATGAACGGAGGCTACAGAAAAAACAACTTCCCGCTTGTAACCGGACAGGACTGTCAGGTTAACAATCTTAAATACATCACACGCGGACTTCAGTCCATGTGTGTATTCAAGGACGCCAGAGTTCTTGGATACGCAGCGGCGCAAATGCTGCTGCAGCTCATTAACGGAGAACCTGTAACGGTAAACAGTTCAGAAGACAACGACATAGATGGTGAAGAGATTCCTACTCTGCTGTGCTCTCCAAAATTTGTAGATAATGAAAATATGAGAGAGATTATTAAGGATAGCGGGTATCTGGATGCGGAAAGTTAAGAAAATCGGCCATACTACCAAAGATCAGTATGGCCTTTTTTTAGTTTTCAGAGCCTTGTACTAGATTGAGTCATACCAGGATTTGAATTCCTCTTTTGAACTGTCAGGCGTAAATCTTTTGCCATCCTTTACAGCTGGCTTTCCTTTAATCAGCTTCCTGATATTCTCAACACTCTTCTGAATATCACTGCTGCCAGAGGTGCATACAGGAACTATGGTCTTGCCTGAAAAATCGAAGGACTCAATAAAAGTGTCAATAATTCTTGGCTCCTCCGCCCACCACAGAGGATAGGCAAGCACAATGGTACGGTATGCTTTCAGATCAACATTCAGATCCTTAATCTGAGGACGCAGTGCGGAATCACGCTGTTCAGCATTGGCTCTGCAGTTATCATCACGATAGTTAAGATCATCTGCTGAATATGGTTTTGAAGGAATGATTTCAAAAGTATCAGTCCCCAAAGCGGCTGCGGCCGTTGAGGCCAGAGCTCTGGTGTTTCCTGTTGCAGAGAAATATACCACCAGAGTATCTTTGGAGGCGGCATAGGTTTCTGAGACAAAACCACAGATCATCATGGATACAGCTATTAAGGAAGTGAAAAGTTTGAGCATTACTCTTTTCATAGAAACCTCTTTGTGTTGATTGGTAACCGGAATTCAGCGCAGGAATATATGTCAGAATTTCCTTGTCACTGCCTTTAATGATATTAAGATCTTATCTGGCTGTATGTGATTTATGCTGTTTTCTTTAAAAACTCACGGCAGTTAACTACGTTAATGCTTACAGACTCCTGCTGAAAAACAATCAGACCATCAGAACCTGAGCTGCAATGTTAATTGCGGACTCCGGTTGTTTTCTCTGTTCAGGAACAGCCTCCACTTTGACCTTCTTCACAGGAGCCTCCTCCACAGGAAGCGTGATACGGTAGGCTCTGGTGGTAGCCATCAGAAAATCATGCAGAGCATCCACAATCTCATTATCAGGGGTATTGGCATTTACCGCCTTGAGTTTTGCCCAGGAACTTTCAAGTTTTTCTAAAAGCTGAGGATCACCTGAACATAAGGCTCTGGCCTGCTCGTAGGTCTTTGTAGCCTTATCGCCTCTGTAAGCTTCAAAATTACCTTTGATTGCAAAAATATTCTTTGCAAGATAATTCTTAAGCGGCTCACTGTTTTCAACAGTTCTGATAGAGGTATCGCTAAGGGTGTAGCTCTCTGTCAGAGACAGCAGTGTATTCAGTGAAGGATTGACCAGAATACCGCGATCCTTTAAGGATTCGGATACAGAGTACTTCACATCGAAGCCTACGCCCACACCAACACCTAAAGGATCAACATTGACACCGATAGAACTGCTGCTGTTGGTAAAGACACCAATTGAATCAAGCTCGCCATTCACATAGTTGAACCTAACGGTCTTGGTCCTCTCTGACTCAATCAGTGATGAGGTTCCCTTGACCATTGCAATAGTCTGCTCAGCGATTGCAATGGCGGTCTCAGGGTGAGTTGCAGCCCACTCTACAATCTTAAGAACAGTGTCAAAGGCTTTACCGGCATTTTTCCCGATCCAGGCCATAATCTTAGCGATGTTTTCAGGTTTTGACAGATAGTTTATTACTGCAGCCTTGGCCCCTTCCTTAACACCGGCAATAAGAGTATTGATAATAATCTTGGTGGTTGCCCCCTTGCCTGCATCCTTAAGAGAATCAATACCAGCCTGTTTTGCGTTCTCAAGCAGTGTATTTTCAGTCTGAAGCTCAGGAGGCTGACCCTTTCCTGCTGCAATCTTGGTGGCGATATCTATAATCGCTCTGAATGGAGCTGCGTTGGAAACAACCAGAGCATGACTGGTCTTTTCATCCTGCTCCCAAGGTCTTGCATCCTGACTTGAAGGAGAAGGCTTCTCCGAGGTATATACATACTGGTATGAGGAATCAAAACCTATCTGATGGCGCATTTCCTTTACAGCACCGTCTGCAACCGCCTTCACAAAGGTATTGCCGATATCTTTGGTCATGCCTCCGGTAACATCATTTAATACAGACAGTTTGATTTTAACCTGGGCAGAGGTTCTGATCTTCGGAGGTTTTCCAGCAGGAGAACCATCCATCAGATACTCACGGAAAACATCCTGAGGAATCTTTACTGATGGATTGCTCATACGGTTTAAGAGACGATCAGCCTCCCCTCGCGACATTTTTCCCTCACGGCAGCGAATTTCTACTGCCACCATGAGAGTTCTAACCTGATTTGCAAATTTAGCCCATCCATCCTTGGTCACATTGTTATTTTTGCCAGCCGTAGCCAGAACCTCTTCAAAACGCTGATTAAGATCACTTGTCTCCTGAGGAAGTTCAGGTATGGTTACGCCGTCCGGACCTGGTCTAAGCAGACTCTTTAAAGAATCCACATCCTTTGCTCCGGTAACAAGTTTGGTAAAAGGAACGAAGATACTGGACTTGACATTAAAATCACGGGAGTGAGTTACTGAAGCTCCGACACCTAGACTTCCGGTAACGCCCAGACCGAAATTAGCAGAAACCTGTCCCATCCCCTGTCCTGTCCAGCCCTTCTGTTCAGCAACAACTATCGGATTGGCACGTTTTGCAAGCACACTGTCTAAAGCACTGATAACTCCGCGAGACTGCAGGCTCTCAAGGTACTGCTTGTTGCTCTGCATTACCTCTCCGGAATGACGGCCCAGGAAGCGGAAAAACTTTGTGCCAAGACCGCCAATGCCAAATGCCAGCTTCTTCAAACCGCCGACAATCACGTCACCTACAGTTCTGCTGGTAGCAAGCTTGCAGCGCTCAGCATCGAGGATCATATCCTCAACAGTCGGATAGGTTCTGGTTACAAAATGGGAAAAATCTCCACCCACCCCCGCAGTGGCCTTGCCTCCGGTTTTTGCAGCCTCATTACCAAACTTGGCCACGCCCTTTAACTCAAGACCGCCGCCAATTCTATAGGTAACCTCAAGCGGATGCCCCTTGCCCTTGCAGATTATTTCTCCAATCACCTTGAAACGGGCACCGGCACGGACACCAGCAGTAACAGCTTCAATGCCGAGACCAAGAAAGGCTCCAAGACCGGCAGTAAACTCAACGGTACGCTTACCGCCCTTTTCTGCGTATGGAGTTATGATCTTTCTTAAAACATCCTTCTGGGCATGTTCCTTCTCAAAAATTCGGATCTGATCGTTGGTACGGTGAGAGATTTCCAGAGTTTCTTCTATGGTAGACTCAAGAGCAAAGCCCTCTGGCAGACGGACCTTTCCTGACTGGGAATCCATTCTCTGCAGTTTGGTATTCAAATCAGCAAGACTGGACTCCAGTTTCGCCTCCAGAGCTTTAATATCTTCAAAATCCTGCTCACTGACATGATCCTTGACTCCGAAGGTGAATAAATTCTGAATACCGCGAAGCTTGCCTTCAAAGAAATCCATCTGTTTGGAACCTGGATTATTCTTATTCAGAATCTTCTGGGTTTCATAACGGAAAACACGCAGAGTTTTCTTCATGATCTGCAGCTGAGCTATCGGATCATTTCCTTCAGCTGAGGAGGATAAGCCTTTTGTAAGCTTGGATCTGGCCTCTCTTAGTTTTGCGATGTCCTGCTTCAGCCGGGTCAGATCATTCAGAACACTGCTTTTAAAGGAATCTGTCAGCTGACTGTTGCTCTTTAAGAACTCGTCAACCTCATCTGTAACCTTTTTATCAAGATTATCCAGAACATCCTTGCCATCAACGGATTTCTTGATGTTGTCAAAGGATTCCTTGACCAGATCTCTAACACTCTCAGGATCCGTAAAATCCCAGTCCTTACCTGAGGTAACCTCATGACGGTTGGCAAAATTCTGCGCCTGCCCTCTTCCTGCTATGAATGAGGAATTGGCATTACCGTTCAGATAATCATCCACACCGGAATCAGGCTGATTAGGGTTAAGACCCTGACTGCCTTCTGGCTGATTAAGACGCTGAGCTTCAGGGTTGCTGTTGTTATTGACAATGTTGTTACCGGAAACAACATTCTCCCCCTGAAGATTGATATTATTAAGGCTTGAATTCAAGCCGCTGTTGATGCGCTCACTCATAGCTCATCCTCCTAACTCTCAAGAGGAAAATGTTTAGCAAAATAATCTCTGGTTGCTCTGACAGAACGAACCATAATTTCCACCCAGGCGGCAAAGGCATCAGTTGAACTGATGGTGTTGGCACTGCGTCTGTCAGCGGCAAGCACCAGATCTCCCTCTCCATCCAGCATCAGAGTAACTTCGCAGGCGGCACCGCTTAAATCATTGAGTTTTAAAAGTGCCAGAGCCTTTTTACCTGCATCAGGTGAAGTAAGATCACCGAAAGCTCCAACCGGAGAGGAAATAAGAATCATATCTGATTCAACCAGGTAGTGAAGATTGATGATAATGTCATCATCTACGGTAAAGGTGTCGGTATTATCAGTCTCATCCAGAGAAATATCTTCCATAACCAGAGAGCTGAATTCCTTTAAAACAGATGCAAACTGATCTCTAAGCATAGGTCTGACCTCTCAAACGCCAGTCATTGACACTGCGGGCATAATCCTCAAAACAGCTCTCAATAGATTCGGCAGCAGGAAACTCGTTTAAATAACGTCTCTCAGTCAGATAAAGCATATTGTCTTTGCCCACGGAAAGAGTTGCGCCATCGGTTCCTGACCAGAAAAAATTGCCTTTTAAGGCTGCCAGGAGAAATTCTCCGGCACGGCTTAGCACAGTTAAATCAAGTACTCTGAATCTGAAGAGCACAGCAGTAGGATCAGCAGGCACAGGAACAATTGACAGACTGATAGAGTCAAAGAGCAGAGACAGCACACCGCTCTTGCCTTCTACTGTATCAGGGAACTGCTCCTTCACAAGGTTGCTGAATGCTTCGTAATCGGTATTCATAAAAGCTCTCTTATGTGTTAACACGTCGTAATGATATAACCTACAGTATAAGAGATTTCGAAAAGCTATTATTTACTTAATGTAGCAGAAATTGATATAAATCACATTAAAAAACTGAGAAGCTGACAGCTTACAGGCTACAGTCTGAAAGAACTGTCTGGAATTATATTTCAGCTATATTCTGCAATGATTTCTGGCTTGCTTTACCGGATACAAAATACACCTGATTAAAAATAATAGTTAAATAGAAACAGTCTGTATTTTGAGTGCAGGAATTAACATCGTTGAATGTCTATGACATAAATGTTTCAAAAAAAGACACTGGCAAATCAACAAAATGTATTTACTACAGATATAGAAAAATCCAATTAAAAGATAGATCTCTGTTTTGTTCTTACAAAAGCGGTATACTACTTTGGTCTCGACTATAACTCAGTTGTTTTTAGTAATTGTTAACTTACTGTTTTATAATTTTATTTTTACTAAATTCTGCCGAGTCTTTCTTTAAAAATTCGATGTATTGATTTATAAGGAAATTTTCTAAATCATTCGGAACCGTTGGTATATAAGTTTTTCCCGAGATTTATAGAGTCAAATAGTTCAAAAAATATGAGACTCGGTAAAATGGCATATTCAGCCCTTATGTATCAAGGTCTTTGGAAGGTGCGGTTCTAAAACCTTTTCCCCATAAGGGGACGAAAACACATTTAGAACATCTGTCCTTTCACGAGAATAGCAAACTATGCAGAGAATACCCTAAGCTTGCGCTTTTTTTTGCTGATTTTTTCACAGAACAATTGGATATAAAATATCTTCTTGATCCCCAAAAACATGAAATAATTCCCTCCGGCTTTGCTAATACCACACTAGATAAAGTAGCAACACTAGACAACATCGAACATCATGCTGCTAGTGTGTTTTTTGAAGTTATGACCGAGAGAATTTTAAAAGAAAACTTTTTAGATTATGTGCAATTTAAGAAATAATCTGCGTTTTATTTGGTGATTATAGGAAAATTGTGATCCTAAACAGCCAGATAAATCACGATTGCTCATTTCTCACATAGCAGCTCTTAAAAAACGAACTAAACTTAAGAGGTGATTATAAAAAAGAGCGGTTGTTATTATGAAGAAAATCCTTTCATTCCTTGTCGGGACTGTTGTCTTTTCCTATACCGGTGCCGTTAGTGCCAATACGCAGAAAGAGCTTGATAGTGCATGTGAGCAAGGCAGTAGTGAGGACTGTATTCTTGCGGCAGACGCATACGTTAAAGGCTCAAACGGCGTACTGAATTACACCAAAGCGATTGAATTCTACAATAAGGCATGTGTCTCCGATCCCAATTCAAATGCATGTAAGGAGATAATATTTACAGACTCTGCAGTAACGGTCTCCCTACGCAATATTTCTGATGTTTCTGCAAATGCCCAGAGCAAACTTCTAAAATCTCCAAACGAAGAAGAACTGAAAAATGTATTCGATACACTGAAAAAAGAATGCGATTTAAACAACGACAACCGAGCATGTGCAATCTACGGAGATATGCTTGTTTCCGGTATCGGCTGTGACAGAAATCTGGAGTTAGGCTTATCGGTTTTAAATCAGTCTGCAGCAAAAGCAGATCTGTATGCTCTGTCATCACTAGGCTACCGTTACTACAACGGCATAGATGTAGAGCCAAACGAATTCAAAGCCTTTAGACTGCTGAATGTTTCTTGTGACAATGACGATTTCGGTGCTTGCAGAATGGTGTCATCCATATACAGAAAGGGTCTTGGAGTCGGTGTTAAGAAAGACGATCTCATCAAAATCTATCAACAGAAATGTGATGAGCAGAAAGCAGTAAGCTGTCATAAGCTTGCAAACATCAAAAATGCATCTGAGGATGAACACGAAACCAAGCAGGCCTTGGAACTTCTGAAAATGGGCTGTGATCTGGGCGGTGTCCGAAGCTGTGTTGAATTAGGCGATATGTATTCTAACGGAACGATTAATCAGCGTGACGATGAATATGCCTTTTCATGTTATAAAACAGCTTGTGACAAGAATGATCCTATCGGCTGTCTGAATCTGGGTTATGCCTACAGAATGGGCAGCGGCATAGAGCAGGACATTAAATTGGCCTATAAGCTTTTCCACAAAAGCTGCAAAAGAGGATCATCACAAGCTTGTGCAGTCCTAGCACAAATGCCACGGGTTGAGGATGACTGATAAGCAGCAGTCCTTTCCAATCACTTCCTAACAGATAGAGGAGAGAGCCCAATCTCTCCCCTATTTCATTCTCTATCAGCTTTTTTAATCAGCTTTAATGTACCTAAGCAGAATTCGTACTTTAAAGGACATTAAATAATGCTGAAAAACAAATTAACCATAACAGCTGCAGCCATAGCTCTTGTCATGCTGGCTACAGTCTGCACCACAAAGCCAAACAGTTCCCTCCATAGTTTTATTTCCCCGTTAGGGGACGAGAACTAAGTAACAACTGCTCATTACGTAGAAGATTAACAGTTTGAAATTTAATTCACCGTAAGTTGACACAACACATGTACTATCGGGAAGCTAGATAGAATAAGAGCTTTCTTGGAAAAAGTAACAGGGATACTATTTGCTTAAGCTAACTAATCCAGACAAGAAATTAGAAGGGAACCAAGACATTAGATAAGAGTCTTTTGTTTGAATACTGGAGCTCGTTTAGAACGGTGAAATTACTTATGGCAGTTTGATAAGAGTTCCCCCTTTCGCTTACCTGCCTCGTATGAGATCTGCAGAAGTTCTTCAGGAGACAGAACATCCTTCTGCTGCATGAGACGGCAGATTCGTACTGGATTTTCAAACACCAGTCTCATTTAAAAGAGACGGAGGTTATGTCATCTTTCCGGAGATAGCCCTGATAATTAACAGTCTTGTAAAGAAATACGAGGCAGCCTTTCAGGATGAAATAATCAGTGATGAAGACACCTTAAATCAGCTTTATGAACGATGCTACATTTCATCCTATAAACTAAGAAGTACAGTCTTTCATCTGGAAGGGATCAGAATAAACAGCTTTATTGGAACAATCACTATAAGTTGCAGAAGCAACTCCACCATGAAGAACTTTTTAAATATGCTTCTTACTTTTGGAGAGTATTCAGGTATTGGCATCAAAACCAGTATAGGCATGGGAGCTTACAGATTGATAGTAATTGAAAGAAAACCAAAGACTTTCCAGCAGGCTGAATGTTAATCATTTTGTCTCCTAATTGGAATAACGCCTCTTTAGCGATACCGACACTCCTTTCATACAAACTCATCATAAAAGGGAATCAGTCCCCTTTCTTTAGTGGTGATCTGTTAATACTCAAGAGCATCATCTTTTCAATAAATATGCACTCCTAATAAAAATTCTAAGTTGATTCATTTATGAGTTTCTCTAAAAGGAAACGTCCCCTTACGGAGAATAAGTTTTAGAACTTGAATATGGAGCCTGGGATAATAGAGATGACAAAGATTGTTTTCGTCCCCTGATGGGGAAATAATTTGATTACCAATACACTAGATCTGACCACAAGATCACGCATACAGTTCAAAACAGAAGAATATTTTATTATTTTTTCTAATAAAAACAAGGATCTTTATTTTAAGGATCATTCTTTACTGTGGTTAATAGCTCTTCTGTAAAAATCCTAATCTTAAAGAGCCATTAACTACGATTATCAGAGCTCTCCCCTACCGCAAGAGCTTCCTAAAGATAGTTATTCAGTCAAATA